>JAUIJO010000182.1 GCA_030431185.1 Gammaproteobacteria bacterium
TACACCGGCACGGCGGCGCTGGAAGCGCGCGCCGAGTCGCAGGTGATCGCCAAGACCTCGGGCGTCGCGCTCGACGTCATGGTCGAGGAAGGGCAGGTGGTCAAGGCCGGCCAGCAACTGGTGCGCCTGGACGCCGACCGCGCCCGCCTGCAGGCGGCGCAGACCGCCGCGCAGATGACCAAGCTGCAGAACAACTACGAGCGGGCCCGGCAGTTGTCGGCCCAGAAGCTGATCAGCGCCAACGAGACCGACCAGCTCAAGTACGACCTGGAGAACGCGCGCGCGGTCAATCGCCTGGCGAACCTGGAGCTGTCCTACACGAACGTCACCGCGCCGATCTCCGGCGTGGTGGCCTCGCGTTCGATCAAGCCCGGCAACTTCGTGCAGATCAACACGCCGATCCTGCGCATCGTCGACATCTCGCGCCTGGAGGCCACCCTCAACGTGCCCGAGCGCGAGCTGGCCACGCTCAAGGCCGGCCTGCCGGTGCGCATGCACGTCGATGCGCTCCCGGGCAAGGTGTTCGAGGGCAGCGTCGACCGCGTGGCCCCGGTGGTCGACGCGGGCAGCGGCACGTTCCGGGTCATCTGCGCGTTCGACAGCCAGGACATCCTGCAGCCGGGCATGTTCGGCCGCATCAGCATCGACTACGACCAGCGCGCCAACGCGCTCGTCGTGCCGCGCAACGCGCTGCTCGAGAGCGAGAGCGACCCCGCGCTGTTCGTGGTGCGCGACGGCAAGGTGCGCCGGGTCACCGTCAAGCTGGGCTACATCGACGGCGAATGGGCCGAGATCCGCGAGGGCGTCGAAGCCGGCGACAGCGTGGTCACCGCCGGCAAGTCGGCACTGCGCGACGACTCGGTCGTCCAGGTGATCGGCGGTCCCGGCGCGGAGGACCAGCCGGTCGCCGCCAACGACGCCGGCGAGAAAGCCGACGACGACAAGAACCAGCAGTAAGCGCCGGAGCCCCACGTGAGCGATCCCAAAGTGAGCGATGCCAACCCCAGCGCTCCCCAGGAGCCCGGTTCCTTCAACCTCGTCGAGTTCTCGACCCGTCGCCGGGTCACGATCGCGATGTTCACGATCAGCCTGCTGCTGTTCGGGCTCATCTCGCTGGGCAACCTCAAGGTCAACCTGCTGCCCGACCTGAGCTTCCCGACCCTCACCGTGCGCACCGAGTACACCGGCGCCGCGCCCACGGAGATCGAGACCCTGATCACCGAGGCGGTCGAGGAGTCGGTCGGCGTGGTCAAGGGCCTGCGCAAGCTGAAGTCGGTCTCGCGCACCGGCCAGAGCGACGTGGTCCTCGAGTTCGCCTGGGGCACCGACATGGACAAGGCCATGCTCGACGTGCGCGACAAGATCGAGGTGCTGCAGCTGCCGCAGGAAGCCGAGCAACCGGTGTTGTTGCGCTTCAATCCGTCCACCGAGCCGGTCATGCGCCTGGCGCTGAGCGCACGCGAGGGCGGCGATGCGATCCGCCAGCTGACCCTCATGCGCCGCTTCGCCGAGGACGACCTCAAGAAGAAGCTCGAGCCGGTGGAGGGCGTGGCCGCGGTGAAGATCGGCGGCGGCCTCGAGGACGAGATCCAGGTCGATATCGACCAGCAGAAGCTCGCCCAGCTCAACCTGCCCATCGAGACGGTTATCAACCGCCTGCAGCAGGAGAACGTCAACGTCTCCGGCGGTCGCCTGGAAGAGGGCTCGCAGCGCTACCTCGTCCGCACCGTCAACCAGTTCGCCAGCGTCGACGAGATCCGCGAGATGCTGGTGACCACGCAGAGCGGTGGGGGTGGCGACGCCGCCAGCGCCGCCGAGCAGATGGCACGTGTGGCCGCCGCGACCGGCGACGCCAGTGCGATGGCGGCCGCGGCGTCGGTGCAGAGCGCCTCCTCGGCGGGCCAGAACGTCGCAGCCGGCGGCGTGCCGGTGCGCCTGAAGGACGTGGCCGACGTGCGCCAGGGTTACAAGGAGCGCGAGGCGATCATCCGCCTGGGCGGCAAGGAAGCGGTCGAACTGGCGATCTACAAGGAAGGCGACGCCAACACCGTCGCCACCGCCGACGCGGTGCAGGCACGGCTGAAGCAGATCCAGGATTCGATGCCGCCGGAGTTCGAACTCACCGTCATCGACGACCAGTCGCAGTTCATCCGCCACGCGATCAGCGACGTCAAGATGGACGCGGTGATCGGCGGCGTGCTGGCGATCCTGATCATCTTCCTGTTCCTGCGCGATGGCTGGAGCACCTTCGTCATCAGCCTGTCGCTGCCGGTGTCGATCGTCACCACCTTCTTCTTCATGGGACAGATGGACCTCAGCCTCAACGTCATGTCGCTGGGCGGCCTGGCGCTGGCCACCGGCCTGGTGGTCGACGACTCGATCGTGGTGCTCGAGTCGATCGCCAAGGCGCGCGAACGCGGGCTGGGGATACTCGAGGCGGCGATCGTCGGCACCCGCGAAGTGAGCATGGCGGTGGTGGCCTCGACGCTGACCACGATCGCGGTGTTCCTGCCGCTGGTGTTCGTCGAAGGCATCGCCGGCCAGCTGTTCCGCGACCAGGCCTTGACCGTGGCGCTGGCGATCGGCATCTCGCTGCTGGTGTCGATGACCCTGATCCCGATGCTCAGCTCGCTGAAGGGCCGGCCGCCGATGGCGTTCCCGGAGGAGCCTTCGCATCCGCAGTGGCGGCCGACGTCCAAGGTCCAGAAGCCGATCGCGGCGACCGGCCGTGGCGTGGGTGCCGCGACGCGCGGCGGCCTGTTCGGGATCGCCTGGGTGTTCGTGCGCATCTGGCGCGGCATCGCGGCCGTGGTCGGCCCGGTGATGCGCAAGGCCAGCGACCTGGCGATGGCGCCCTACGGACGTGCCGAGCGCAGCTATCTCAAGCTGCTCCCGGCGGCGCTGGCGCGCCCGACCCTGGTGCTCGGTGTTGCCCTGGCCGCGTTCCTGGCCACGGTGGCGCTGGTGCCGATGCTCGGCGCGGACCTGATCCCGCAGCTCGCCCAGGACCGCTTCGAGATGACGGTCAAGCTGCCGCCGGGCACGCCGTTGCGTGACACCGACGCGCTGGTGCAGGACATCCAGCGTCGCCACAACGACGACCCGGGCATCCATGCCATGTTCGGCGTCAGCGGCACCGGGACCCGCCTGGATGCCAATCCGACGGAAAGCGGCGAGAACATCGGCAAGATCAGCATCGTGATGGCCGACGGCGGCAGCGAGAAGGTCGAGGCCGAGGAAACCGAGCGCCTGCGCGCGACCATGGAGGATCATCCGGGTGCCGAGGTCGACTTCAGCCGACCCGAGCTCTTCAGCTTCTCCACGCCGCTGGAGATCGAACTCCGCGGCGACGACCTGGCGACCATCGAGCAGGCCGGCAAGCAGATGGCCGCCATGCTGCGCGGCAACGCGCACTACGCCGACGTCACGTCCACCGTCGAGCAGGGCTTCCCCGAGATCCAGATCCGCTTCGACCAGGACCGCGCCGGCGCCCTGGGCCTGACCACCCGCCAGATCGCGGACGTGGTGGTGCGCAAGGTGCGTGGCGAAGTGGCCACCCGCTACAGCTTCCGCGACCGCAAGATCGACGTGCTGGTGCGGGCACAGGAATCGGACCGTGCCTCGGTCGAGGACATCCGCCGCCTGGTGGTCAACCCCGGCAGCAGCCGGCCGGTGACGCTGGAATCGGTGGCGGACGTGGTGTCGACCACCGGGCCGAGCGAGATCCATCGCGCCGACCAGGTGCGCGTGGCCGTGGTCTCGGCCAACCTGCGCGACATCGACCTCGGCGCCGCGGTGAAGGAAGTCCAGCAGATGGTCGGCGACCAGCCGTTGACGGCGGGCGTGCGCATGCACATCGGCGGCCAGGGCGAGGAACTCGCGGATTCGGTGAAGTCGCTGGTGTTCGCGTTCGGCCTGGCGATCTTCCTGGTCTACCTGGTGATGGCCTCGCAGTTCGAATCCCTGCTGCATCCCTTCGTGATCCTGTTCACCATCCCCCTGGCCATGGTGGGTGCGGTGCTGGCGCTGCTCATCACCGGCAATTCGATCTCGGTGGTGGTGTTCATCGGACTCATCCTGCTGGTGGGCCTGGTGACCAAGAACGCGATCATCCTGATCGACAAGGTCAACCAGTTGCGCGAGGCGGGCGAGAGCAAGCGCGACGCACTCGTCGAAGGCGCCCGTTCGCGCCTGCGGCCGATCATCATGACCACGTTGTGCACCCTGTTCGGCTTCCTGCCACTGGCGATCGCGATGGGCGAGGGCGCGGAGGTGCGTTCGCCGATGGCGATCACCGTGATCGGCGGCCTGCTGGTGTCGACCCTGTTGACCCTGGTGGTGATCCCGGTGGTGTACGACCTGCTCGATCGTCGTGGCGATGCGTACTACCGGGAACGTGGCCGCCGTGGCCTGCATGCCACGGGTAGCGCGCCGGCGCCGGCGGACCGCCGGGACGACGAGGGGGAGCAGCCCGCATGAGCGTCGCCGAGCTCAGCCTGAAGCGTCCCGTCACCACGGTGATGCTGTTCGTGTCGATGTTCGTCATCGGCCTGATCGCGGCGGTGCGCCTGCCGCTCGAGGCCCTGCCGGACGTCTCCGCGCCCTTCATGTTCGTGCAGCTGCCGTACTCCGGCTCGACGCCGGAAGAGGTCGAGCGCACGGTGCTGCGCCCGGTGGAGGAGGCGCTCGCCACGCTCAGCGGGATCAAGCGCATGGGCGGTGGCGCCCAGGCGGACGGCGCCTACGTCTTCATGGAGTTCTCGGACTGGGACAAGGACATCTCGATCACCGCGTCCGAGGCACGTGAGCGGATCGACGCGATCCGCGATGAGCTCCCCGACGATTTCCAGCGCTACTTCGTGCACAAGTTCTCGACCAGCGACGAGGCGTTCCTGCGGGTGCGCCTGGCCGCCGACACCGACCTGACCGGTGCCTACGACCTGATCGACCGCGAAATGAAGCGGCGGATCGAACGCGTGCCCGGGGTGGCGCGCGTGGAGGTCAGCGGCGCACCGCCGAACGAAGTCGAGATCGCGATCGACCCCGAACGCCTCACCGCGCACGGGGTCAACCTCAACGACCTGAACCGCCGCCTGCGCACGGTCAACTTCTCGGTGTCCGCCGGTGAGATCCAGGACGCCGACCTGCGCCTGCGCGTGCAGCCCATCGGCGAGATCCGCACGCTCGACGAGCTGCGCGACCTGGTGCTCAACGAGCGTGGCCTGCGCCTGTCCGACATCGCCGAGGTGCGCCTCAAGCCCGCGCGCATGGACTACGGCAGGCGCCTGGACGGCCGCGTCGCGGTGGGGCTGGACATCTACAAGGAGCGCAACGCCAACCTGGTCGAAGTGTCGCGCCAGGTACTGGCGACGGTGGAGGAGATCCGCCAGTCGCCCGAACTCGACAACATCGACCTGAAGGTCATCCAGAACCAGGGCGAGGAGGTGACCGACTCGCTGGTCGAACTCGCGGAAGCCGGTGCGATCGGCCTGCTGTTGTCGATCGCGGTGCTGTTCTTCTTCCTGCGCCACTGGCCGTCGACGCTGATGGTGACCCTGGCGATCCCGATCTGTTTCGTGATGACGCTGGGCTTCATGCACTTCTTCGGCGTGACCCTCAACGTGCTGACCCTCATGGGCCTGTTGCTGGCGGTCGGCATGCTGGTGGACAACGCCGTGGTCGTGGTGGAGAGCATCTACCAGGAACGCGAGCGCATGCCCAACGATCCGGTCAAGGCCTCGATCGTCGGCACACGGCACGTCGCCATCGCGCTGTCCGCGGGCACGTTGTCGCACTGCATCGTGTTCCTGCCCAACCTGCTGGGCGAGACCAACCAGATCAGCATCTTCATGGCCCAGATCGCGATCACCATCTCGGTCTCGCTGCTGGCGTCCTGGCTGGTCGCGGTCAGCCTGATCCCGATGCTGTCCGCCCGCATGAAGACGCCGCCGGCGGTGCAGAACGAGAAGGGCATGATCGCCCGGCTGCAGCGGCGTTACGCGCGCGTGCTGCGCTGGACGCTCGAGCATCGCGGCTGGAGCGTGCTCGGCATCATCCTGATCGTGGCGCTGAGCATCGTGCCGATGACCCAGACCAAGTTCGACATGTTCGGCGGCGGTGGCGGCAAGGAAGCGCAGCTTTACTACCAGTGGAACGGCGGCTACACCAAGGAGCAGATCTCCGACGAGGTCCTGCGCGTCGAGAAGTACC
>JAUIJO010000183.1 GCA_030431185.1 Gammaproteobacteria bacterium
AACAACGACCAGGGCGTGGGCGAGTACGATCCCGCCGACGGCAGCCGCTACAGCGGCGGCGACCTCGCCGGCGTGCGGCGGCGGCTCGACTACCTGCAAGGCCTGGGCGCGACCGCCCTGTGGCTGACGCCTCCGGTCGCCAACCAGTGGCTCAACCCGGACCGCAGCTTCAGCGGCTACCACGGCTACTGGGCCACAGACTTCCGTCGCGTCGACGCGCACTACGGCAGCCTCGCCGATTACCAGGCCCTGTCGCGCGCGCTGCATGGCCGCGGCATGTACCTGGTGCAGGACGTGGTGGTGAACCACACGGCCGACTACCTGCGCTGCGTCCCGCCCGCGCCCCGGGACCCCGCCACGCACTGCGCCACGCGCCCCGACGCCCGGGGCCGCAGCGCGCCGGTGCAGGCCCCGTTCGACCAGAACGATCCGCGCGATCCCGTGCAACGTGCCGCATCGATCTACCACTGGACCCCGCCGATCAGCGACTTCGGCCGACGCGTGCAGGAACTCGATCACCAGCTCGCCGACCTGGACGACCTGGACACGGAGAACCCGGCGGTGCGCCAGGCGCTGCGCGCGAGCTACGCTGGCTGGATCCGCGAAGCCGGGGTGGACGCCTTCCGCGTCGATACCGCCTTCCACGTGCCCGCGGACTTCTTCCCCGACTTCCTGCAAAGCGGGGATGTCGACGCGCCGGGCATCATGCGCGTCGCCGCTGGCACGGGGCGCGACGGCTTCCTTGCCTTCGGCGAGGGCTTCGGCGCCGACCGCGCCTTCGACGACACCCGCGCGCGAAAGCTCGACGCCTACATGCGCACGCCGGGCGGCCTGCCGTCGATGATCAACTTCCCGCTCTACGGCACGCTGGGCGACGTGTTCGCGCGCGGCCGGCCGACCGCCGAGCTTGCCCACCGCATCCGTTCGATGATGGCCGTGCACGCCGACCCCTGGCGGATGCCGACCTTCGTCGACAACCACGACGTCGACCGCTTCCTCGCCGGCGGTAACGCGGCCGGACTCAAGCAGGCCCTGCTGGCGATGCTGACCCTGCCCGGCATCCCGGTCATCTACTACGGCACCGAACAGGGCTTCACCGCGCAGCGCCCGGCGATGTTCGCCACCGGCTTCGGCAGTGGCGGACGCGATCACTTCGACACCGGCGCGCCGCTCTACCGTTATTTGCAGCGCGCGATCGGGTTGCGCCGCGGCGACACCCTGTTCTCGCGCGGCACGCCGACCGTGCTGGCCGACAATCCCGCGCGCTCGGGTGCGATCGCCTGGCGCATCGATGGCGAGTCCAGAGAAGGCGCGGCTCGCAGCGCCCTGGTGGTGCTCAACAGCGCCGATACCCCCATGCTGCTGGATCGCCTCGACACCGGCCTCCCCGGCGGCAGCACCCTGCGGGGCGTGTTCGCGATCGAAGGCGAAGCGAACGCGCTGGACATCGGCGAAGAGGGTCGCGTGACCCTGGTATTGCCGCCGCGCAGCGGGCAGGTGTGGACATTGGAGCGCGACGCAGCCCCGAGCCACACCCCGACGCGCGAGGAGGGCGCCGCAGCGGCGAACCGCATGGCGCTCCCGCTGCCGCCCTCAGGCAACGTCACGGCGGACGCCCTTCCCGTCGCCACGGCCGACTTCACCGTCAGCGGCCATGCCCCGGGCCTGCGCGGCCTGCGCCTCGTCGTCGACGGCGACCTCGGCAATGCCCAGAGGGTGCGCGTCGACGACGACGGTCACTGGCAGGCACGCGTCAGGGTGGACGACATGGTCGACCCCTCGCTCGAGCATCGCCTGGTCGCCTTCGACCCGGTCGCGGGCCAGGCACTCGTCGCCAGGCCCTTCCGAGTCGACCTCGACTGGACCCTGGCGGCCGACGCCGCCGATCCGGCGGGCGACGACCACGGTCCCGACGGTCGCTACACCTATCCGTCCGACCCGGGCTGGCGCGACCTGCAGCCCGCCGACCTCCGCCGCGTGCGCGCCTGGCACGCCGGCGGCGCGCTGCGGATCGAGATCACCCTGGCCGGCCTCAGCGACGCCTGGCACCCGACCCACGGCTTCGACCACGTGGCCTTCACCGCCTACCTCGCCCTGCCGGGCCACGCGGGCGGCGCGCAGGTGATGCCGCAGCAGCATGCGACCCTCCCGGAGGCTGGCCGCTGGCACTACCGATGGCGCGCCCACGGCTGGTCCAACGTCCTCACCCGCGCCGACGGGGCCGACGCCGACGACGAGGGCCTCGCCATCACACCGGTCCCGACGATCCACGCCGATCGCGACGCCCGCCGCGTGAGCGTCACCTTCCCAGCCAGTGCGCTCGGATCGCCCGACAGCCTCGATGGCGCCACCCTCCACCTCACCACCTGGGACTACGACGGTGGCTATCGGGCGCTCGCGCCCCAGGCCGGCCCCATGAGCTTCGGCGGCGGCGAGCCTTCGGGCGCCCGGATCATGGACGCGATCGACGTCGACCTGCGTGCGCCGCCAGCGCACTGAACCCCTGGCCTCGCGTCCCGCGGCCACCCGTGCTCCATCGGAGCGGAGCGCGGGATAATGTCAGGATGCAAACGCTCGACCGGGTATGCGCGAAGCCGCGTCCCCATGGCTCGGCCTTGGACCCCGCAGGGCCGGGCTGGCCATTGCGGGGGCGTAGGATGGGTCGAGCCGAAGGTGATACCCATCGCCGCGGCCGGTCAGGGCGCTCGCATCCTTCATCCTGTCCGAAACGATCGCCCGGGCGCTCAAGCCTCACCTGGACAAGGCGGAGATTGAATCGCGCGTCAGGCGTCGGGCCCGGGAGATTGTGGCGCGCAGACTTCCATTTTCTGGATCAGGCCCCCAGCCAGCGTGAACCGGTGAGCCACGTGCTCATCCGCTAGAACGGTGCCCGCCAGGTCGCGCACGACCTGATGCACTTCGACCAGTATCCGTCCACCTTCCTCCGGGTGAAAGGCCACCGGCTCCACGTGCGGACTGATCTCGCTCCACTGCTCCGTCCAATAGGCGCCGACGGCATGGTGGCCCTGGACAAAGCCACCCTTGAACGCCCGGGGCCACTCGACATCTGTCGTCATGGTGGCCAAAGCCGCGTCGATCTGTCGACGGTTGAAGGCCGCATATGCAGTGCGAAGCAGCTCAGTTTCTGATCTTGAAGGTCGGTCAGGCATGCAGGCGGCCTTGTAGGATGGATCGGGAGGTCTGGTTCCTCGAACTACGTCGCGCCATGGGGATGGTATTGGCTCGAATGAAGTTTCAGGCAATCGAACGATAGCGTCGCCGGCCGATCAGCGCCGCAAGTTCCAGGACACTCCACCCGAGAGCTATCGGCCCCAGGCCGACCAGAAGGAAGCCGTTCCAGTTGAACTCGGCGATGAAAGGTGCGCTGGCGTTGCCAGACACGACTACTTTCCAGAACAGGCTGTGAGGTTCCGTGACGGCGATCTGCTCCATGGAAGGGTAAGACAGTGCTGTGCAGGCGACAACGGCACAAACCCAAAGGCTGGCACCGATGCGTAGCTGGCTTCTGGTGGCAATCAGCTTCATTGCTTCCTCTGCCTCCAAAGCTTCCCTTGCGTCCTCGAGGGATGCACGGGCGCTTCCGTCCTGGGAGTGGTCTGTGTCTTCGATTACGCAGCGCATGATCTTGTGGCGCCTAACACCAGAATTGAGCCGATGATCAAGGGTGCTGCACTTGGAGTGTCAATTCACCGCTCATTGCCGGAACTCTCGGGCTTGCGCGAGCGACGCAACAGTAGAGCATCTTTGAGCGGCACGTCCGGCTGCTTGCGCCAATTGTGGCGCTTGGCGGTGGCTACGGCCGACTCTACCGCCTCAGGGTCAGCCGGCACACTGCCTGACAATGCGGAGAGCTCCTGGTGCACGGCCTTGCGGTGAGCTTGATTGACCCATTGCTTGCGTTTGGCAATTGCGTCCCGGCCCCCCCACTGACTTTCGGCCACGACGTTGCGCCGGTCATGTTCCAGGCTAAGGGCCTTCTTTTCTTGCGGGGTTAGCGGACGCTTCATATGAGCCCTAACACCAATTAGACCCCATTTATGGGGTGATAACGGATTCTGGGCTAGCCCTGAATGCTGCGTCAAATGGGAAATAGTCCTTTGTATCAAGATGTTAGCAAGGGACTCGCTCGGGCGCTCTTCTCCCGCAATCCTGGATATCAGGCAAATATGGGGTGATATGGAGAAGACGCTCATATATGGGGTGCTAATTGGCGGCAAATCCCCGGTATGGAGCCATGTTGGTCTTGCCGTGGTCGGCCGGGGGCCGTGCGGGACCCCGCCGGCTTCGCTGCCTCGACTCAGTGGGCGACGAAGCGGATCGCCTGGCCGCCACCGGGGGCGAGCTTGAGTGTCAGTACGTCCGCGCTGGTGACCTCGCGCTCTTCGCGTACGAAGGCCGAGGGCTTGTCGCGCCAGTGGGCGTCGTCGGCGTCGCGGTAGACCTGTGCGGTATAGCGGAGGCCGGGGTCGAGGAAGGACAGCGGCACCTGCAGCAAACGGCCGTGTTCGTCGGTGACGCTGCCCAGGTACCAGTCTTCGCTGTGGCGGTCCTTGCGGGCGAAGGTGACGAAGTCGCCGACCTCGCCGTTGACCACGCGGGTCCGGGCCCAGTCGGCGGGGACGTCCTCGATGAAGCGCAGCGCGTCCAGGTGCTTTTCGTAGTTCTCGGGCAGGTCCGCGGCCATCTGCACCGGGCTGTAGATCACCACGTACAGGGCCAGTTGCTTGGCCAGGGTGGTCTGGATCGGCTGGCCGCGGCCTTGCAGGCTGAGGATGCCGGGGGTGTAGTCCATCGGGCCGGAGAGCATCCGGGTGAACACCAGGTTGGCCTCGTGCTCGGGCGGGTTGGTGGGCTTCGCCCAGGCGGCGTACTCCATGCCGCGCGCGCCTTCGCGCGAGACCCAGTTGGGGTACGTCCGGCGCAGGCCGGTGTCCTTGATCGGTTCGTGGCTGTTGATCGCCACGCGGTGGCGCGCGGCGGCCTCGAGCACGCGCAGGTGGTGGTTGGCGTTCCATTGCCCGTCGTGCCATTCGCGCACGATGTCGCCCTGGGCGTCGCGACGCTCGATCTGCCCGGCGTCGCAGACGTAACCGGTCTTGACCACGTCGATGCCAAGGCGCTCGTCGAGCGCGAAGGCGGCGTCCATCTGGTCCTCATAGTGACTGACCGCGCAGCCGGTTTCGTGGTGGCCGATCAGGTGCACGCCCTTGGACGCCGCGTACGCGGACAGTGCCTCGATGTCGAAGTCGGGCGTGGCGCGGGTGAAGTCGAAGTCGTAGCCGTTGCCGAACCACTGGCCGTCCCAGCCGGGGTTCCAGCCTTCGACCAGCACGCCACGGAAGCCGTGCTTGGCGGCGAAGTCGATGTAGCGCTTCGTGTTCGCGGTGGTCGCGCCGTGATTGCGGCCGGTGGCCCAGCTTTCCTGCTCCAGGTGCAGCGACCACCAGATGCCGACGTACTTCGCGGGCGTGAACCAGCCGACATCGCCGAGGCGGTTGGGCGCATTGAGGTTGAGCGTGATGTCGGATGCGGCGTACAGCGCAGCCGCACTGTCTGCGATCTGCAGGGTCCGCCATGGCGTGTTGAACGGCAGCGTTCGACGGACTTTCCAGCCCTCCGATGCCGGCGCCAGCTGCGCGCGGAAGCGGTGGCCTTCGGTGCGGCGCAGCCACATCCCCGCATAGTCCACCAGCGCGGCCTCGTGGAAGGCGATGTGCAGGCCGCCCTCGGTGCGGACGGTCATCGGCGTGTGCGCCTGGGTGACGGCCTCGAGCGGCGTGCGCTGGTAGAGGTACTCGTAGCGGTTCCATTCGCCGGCGGGGATCCACCACGCGGTGGCGGGGGCATGCACCGCGAACTCGGTCAGTTCGTCGTCGATGGTGGCCTGGGCAAGGCCGGGTTGCTCCGGGAACTCGTAGCGGAAGCCCAGTCCGTCGTCGAACACGCGCACGACGACGTCGAAGCGGCGGGCCGGGGGGATGGTTTCGACGAAGCGCGCGCGCAGTTCATTGTGGTGGTCGCGGACGAAGCGGTTCTCGCCCCAGGGCTGCTCCCAGGTGGTGTCGGCGCTGGTGGTATCGGAGGACACCAGCGACAGGTTGCGCTCCAGCGTGCCGCCCTCGCGCAGGCGGAAGCCGAGCCGCGAGTCGTCGATCA
>JAUIJO010000184.1 GCA_030431185.1 Gammaproteobacteria bacterium
GCCACATCGTCAGCATCACCCCCAGGTGGTACCAGGGCGGCTGGTGGTGGTCCCAGGACTTGGCGTAGCGGTTGGCGGTCTGGTTGAACAGGATGTCGTCGAGGTAGGCGCGATAGGCCGGGTCGGGATGGCCCAGCGCGGCGGTCACCATCGGCACCAGCCAGATCGACGCCGCCAGCGCGAACATCACCGGGCCCAGCCACCAGCGCGGGTCGCGGAACTGCTGGCGCACGCGGGGCCAACCCGCCAGTGCGGCGACCGTCGCCGGCACCAGCATCAGCAGCGCCAGCGCGCCGACGCCCTTGGTGATCGTGCCCAGTCCGGCCGCGAACCAGCCCAGCCACCACCACTTCCAGCCGTCGCCCAGCAGCAGGTGGCGGAGCAGGCCGTAGTTGGCCAAGGTGATGTAGAAGGTGACCAGCGGATCGATCTGCGCCTTCTTCGCCTGGTAGGTGAACTGGACGGCGAACAGCAGGGCCCAGCCCGCGTACAGGCCGACCTTCCGGGTCCACAGGCGCTTGCCCAGGTCCGTCACGCACCACAGGGTGCCGAGCGCGGCGAGCAGGGACGGCAACAGGAAGGCGACCTTCCAGTCGCGGAAGACGGTGTAGAACGCCGCCTGCAGCCACATCAGCATCGGCGGCTTGTCCGAGTACAGCTCGCTGCCGCGGTGCGGGAACAGCCAGTCGCCGCTCTCGACCATGTGCTTGGCGACCAGGGCGAAACGCGGCTCGTCGGCCGGCCACGGATCGCGCAGGCCCAGGCCAGCGCCGAGGACGAGGATCGCGACGATCCAGAACAGGGTGGTGGCGTCGCGCCAGGGCGCGCGGCGCGGGCCGGTCGGGGGCAGTCGAGTGCTCATGGCGGCATGATACGGGGTGGCGCGAGGGGCGATGTCGGAGGAACGTGGGAGCGCGGGCGCGCGCCGCCTTGCCTTCAGCCGGGGGCCTTCCGCAGGCGGGCGTAGAAGAAGCCATCGCCGCCGCCTTCGCCGGGCAGGCGCTGGCGACCCGGCCCGCTGGCATGCCCGAAGGCGTCGGGCAGGACCTCGGCGCGCGCATCCGGCGTGCGTGTCAGGAAGGCCTCGACCTGGCCGGCGTTCTCTGCCTTGAGGATCGAGCAGGTCGCATAGAGCAGCACACCGCCGGGCGCGAGCTTGGCCCACAACACGTCGAGCAGGCGCGACTGCAGTTTCACCAGCGCGGTGATGTCGGCTTCGCGCCGGTGCAGGCGCACGTCGGGCTGGCGACGGACGATGCCGGTGGCCGAACAGGGCGCGTCTAGCAATATGGCGTCGAAGGCCTCGCCGCTCCACCAGTCGTCCCGGGCGCTGGCCGCGTCCACCGCCATCAGGCGGACGTCACCCCGCAATTGCAGGCGCTGGAGGGTGCCATGGACGGCCTCGAGCCGCCGGGGGTCGATGTCCAGCGCGGTCATGCGCAGCGTCGGGTCGCGTTCGAGCAGGTGCGCGGTCTTGCCGCCGGGTGCGGCACAGGCATCGAGCACGCGCGCACCGGCGGGCGGCGCTAGCGCATCGGCGACGGCCTGGGCCGCCGCGTCCTGCACCGACACCGCGCCGGCGGTGAACCCCGGCAGGGCCGCCACCGCCAGCGTGCCCTCGACGCGCAGGGCGTCGGCGAGCACGGCATCCGGCAACGCCTCGATGCCCGTCGAGGCCAGCCGCTCGCGATAGGCCTCGCGGCTGCCCTGCTGCCGGTTGACGCGCAGCCACAAGGGCGGCGCGGCCACGCTCTCGGCGAAGATGGCATCCGCATGGTCGGGCCAGTCGGCGCGGATGCGCTCGCGCAACCAGTCCGGCCAGTCCGCGTCCGGCGAGGTGGACGGCAGGCCCTCGCGCTGCGCGCGCCGCAGCAGGGCATTGACCAGCCCGGCCTGGTGCTTGCGGCCCAGCACCCGGGCCGCTTCCACCGTCGAGGCGACCGCCGCGTGGGCGGGCAAGCCCAGGGGGTCGAGCTGTGCGAAGCCGACGAACAGCAGGGTCCTGAGTTCGCCATCGCGACGCCCGGGTGGCTTGGGCATCCATTGCGCCAGGGCCGCTTCGTAGCGTCCCGGTTGTCGCAGCACGGCGAAACACAGGGTCTCGACCAGGGCGCGGTCGCGCGGGTCGGACAGGGTCGGCAGGCTCTTGGCGAGCTCGACCCGGAGCGAGCGGCCACGCAAGAGCACGGCGTCGAGCACGCGGGCCGCGACGGCGCGCGGCTGGGCGCCCGGGGCGCTGGGGGAAGGGGCGGTCATGCCGTCATTGTCGGCGATCCCCGCCCCGCTTGTCGCCCGGGCGCTGCCCGGGCGCCCGGCTTACTTCGCGACGAAGGACTGCTGGAGGTCGACGCCCTGGAACGCCGGCGGTGCCTCGCCCTGGGTCACGTAGCGATAGAGCGCGGCGGAATAGACCCCGCTGAGCGCCGCCTGGTAGATGCCCATCACCAGAATCCCCACCACGAACAGGGCCGCCACGCAGGCCGCGGCCACCACGGACGCCTGCGCGGCAAGGAAGGTGCAGGCCACGCCCAGCAGGATGAGCACGAAGGTCATCAGCCCGAACACCATGCCGATGCCGACCTGGCCGATCGCGCTTTCGCCCCAGGTGCGCTTGAGCAGGTTGACGCTGGTCTTGAGGGCATCGATCGGCCCCACGTCGGTGCTGACCAGGATCGGCACCACCAGGAAGGTCGCCAGCGTCCACATCGCGCCCAGGCCGCTGCCGACCAGGCGGACGAGGAGGTTGTTCTCGCGGTTCTTCATCGCGCCCAGCAGCATGCCCACGGTGGCGGCGATGGCCGCGTAGCCCAGGATCGCGCCCAGGCGCGAGCGGGCGGCGTCGAAACCGTCGGCCAGGGTCGGGGCACCGCCATCCAGGCGGATCATCGCCGCACCGACCAGGGCGCAGTTGAAGAAGATGATCACCGTGTACTGGCAGAAATAGAACAGGAAACCCCAGAACGCGCTGATCGCGGTCAGGCCGTTGTCGAAGATCCCCAGCGCGAAGCTCGGCACGGCGAAGGTGGCCAGCACCAGAAGGGTCGCCGCGCCCGAGATGAGCGGGAACAGCATCAATGCCTTGTCGGAGCGCAACACCGACGCGCTGGCCTTCACCAGCGTCCAACTGCGCGAGAATTTCTCGAACATGATCGTCTTTCTCCCCGGATCAGCGGCCGATCATACGTCGATCCGATGACGATTTCTGCCCCTCAGCGTCAATTTTTGACGCTGAGGGCATATCCGGGCCCGGTCCGCGGCGCGGACGTCAGAGCGCGACGACCTCCATCGGCAGGTCGTAGTCGACGTGGCCGACCCACATCTGCGCAAGGGTGCGCCCGTCGTCGGGCACCACCACGTCCGGCGCGATCTCCGCCAATGGGCGCAGCACGAAGGCATGCTTGAGCTCGGGACGCGGGATGTGCAGGTTGCCGGGGCCGTCCAGCACGCGGTTGTCGAACAGCACGATGTCGATGTCCAGCGTCCGGTTGCCGAAACGGGGACCGCGCCGGTCGCGACCGTGCGCGTCCTCCAGCGCGTGCAACCAGGCATTCAGCGCGTACGGATCGAGCCCGGTTTCGATGACCGCCGCGGCGTTGAGGAAATCGTCGCCCTGGAAGCCCACCGCCGCGGTGCGGTAGACCGGCGACAGCAGCACCTCGCCGAACTGCTCGCGCAGTGCATCGATGCCACTGCGCAGGTTGGCCTCGGCGTCCAGGTTGCTCCCCAGGCTCAGGTAGGCCTTGCTGATGCGGGGACGACTCATGCATGCACCTCCGTGTTTTCCGCCCGCCGGGCCACCCCGGCCCGGCCCGTGTCGCGCAACGTCGCCAGGCCGGCGACCAGGTCCGCTCCCCCGGGCTGCTGGAACAGGCGCAGGCCGAACTCGGGCAGGATCGCGATCAGGTGGTCGAAGATATCCGACTGGATGCCCTCGTACTCGCCCCAGTCCGTGGTGTTGGCGAAACAGTAGACCTCCAGCGGCAGGCCTTCCGGCCCCGGCGGCAACTGGCGGACCATCAGCGTCTTGCCGTGGTCGACGTGCCGGTGCGACTGCAGGTAGGCGGTGACGTAGGCGCGCAGGCAGCCGATGTTGGTCATTCGCCGGGCGTTCACCGGCTCGCGCCCGCGTTCGGGCGACTGGGCATTCCACTCGTCCAGCTCGACCCGCTTGCGTTCGAAGTGCGGGGCCAGCAGGGCGAAGCGCGACAGGCGCGCGTGCATCGCGTCGTCGAGGAAGCGCACGCCGCCCTGGTCGACGAGCAGCGCACGCTTGATCCGTCGCCCGCCCGACTCGCTCATGCCGCGCCAGTTCTTGACGCTGTCCTCGATCAGCCGGTGCGTGGGCACGGTGACGATGGTCTTGTCGAAGTTCTGCACCTTGATCGTGTGCAGGGCGATGTCGACCACGTCGCCGTCCACGCCCAGCGCCGGCATCTCGATCCAGTCGCCGACGCGGACCATGTCGTTGGAGGCGATCTGCACGCTGGCCACCAGCGACAGGATGGTGTCCTTGAACACCAGCAACAGCACCGCGCCGAGCGCGCCCAGGCCCGACAGCAGCAGCAGCGGCGACTTGCCGATCAGCACGGCGACGACGGTGATCAGGGCGATGGTGTAGACGACGATCTTGCCCAGCTGCACGTAGCCCTTGATGGGGCGGTCCTGGGCATTGGGCCGGCGCTCGTAGAGGTCGTTGAGCGCCGAGAGGAACGCCCCGACCGCCATCGCCAGGACCAGCACGATGTAGGCCAGCGCGGCCTTGCCGACCAGCCGCACCAGCGCGTCGTGGAGGGCCGGGATCACGGCGACGCCGAAGTAGATGACCAGCGCCGGGGCGACGTGGGAGACCTGCTTGATCACCCCGCGCGCGAGCAGCGCGTCGTCGATCCGGGTCGGACTGGCCTGCACCACGCGGGTCACCAGCGGGCGCACGATCCGCTGGGTCAGCCAGTCCACCACGACGGCCAGCAGGAACAGGCCGGCCAGGACCAGCACGGTGACGGTCCAGTCGACGCCCGCGGGGGCATCGACCGCGGCCTGCATGCGGGCGACGAAACTCTCGGGCAACACGGTATTCAACCAATCCATCGCGTCAGGGTAAGCGTACGGCGTTCATCTTCAAGTGGCGCGATGGCGGGCCCGCACGACCGGTTCAGGCTGGGCCGCCGGTATCGGGACGCGAGCGTTCGATCACCACGCCGACCGCACGCGCGCCCCGCACGGCGCCGGGCTTGCTCAGCTTGAGCCGCAGGTGGTGGACGCCGAACTCATCCAGGATCAGCGACGCGACCCGTTCGGCCAGCGTCTCCACCAGGCCGAAGTCGGACGCCTTGACGTACGCGATCACCCGTTTGCTGACCGCCTTGTAGTTCAGCGTGTCCCCGATCGCGTCGCTCGCCGCCGGCACGCGGTTGTCGAAGGCCATCTCGATGTCGAACACCAGGGTCTGGCGCACGCGCCGCTCCCAGTCGTAGATGCCGATCAGGGCGTCGATCTCGAGGCCTTCGATGAAAACGTGGTCCATTGTTCGGGAATGGGGAATGGGGAATGGGGAATGGGAGGGAAGCACGCGGGCGAATGCGTGCCCAACCAGTGTGCCATGCCGGACACGGGAACCAAGGCCCTGGGCGCCTGCGAGCCGGCTCGACGCGAGCGGCGAACGTCGGGACAGGGAGCGTATTCCCTTTCCCTATTCCCTATTCCCTATTCCCCATTCCCGAACTTCCCAGGGACTGGAGGGACGCCATGTCCCAGCGCGGGGTGACCTTCACCGAGGCGTCGTCGTGCTGTCCCGCCTGCAGGCGGAGCGCGCCGGCGAAGGCGATCATCGCGCCGTTGTCGGTACAGAAGGCCGGGCGGGGGAAGCTCACGCGCCCGCCGCGCTGCGCGGCCATGGCATGCAGGCGCTCGCGCAGGCGGGTGTTGGCACCGACGCCGCCGGCGACCACCAGCGTGCCGCAGCCGGTCTCGTCCAGCGCGCGCCCGCACTTGATGGCCAGGGTCTCGACCACCGCATCCTCGAAGCCACGCGCGACGTCGGCACGGGTGTCGTCGCCCT
>JAUIJO010000185.1 GCA_030431185.1 Gammaproteobacteria bacterium
GCGACAGGCGGGCGTGCTTCTCCTCGCTCGACACGTGGTCCTCCAAGTCGGAGGCCGGCGTGCCGGGGCGGCGCGAGTAGATGAAGGAGAACGACTGGTCGAAGCCCACGTCCTCGATCAGCTTCATGGTCTTCTCGAACTCCGCCTCGGTCTCGCCGGGGAAGCCGACGATGAAGTCGGAACTGATCGAAATGTCCGGGCGCACCGCGCGCAGCTTGCGGATCTTCTGCTTGAACTCCAGCGCCGTGTAACCGCGCTTCATCGCCGACAGGACGCGGTCTGAGCCGGACTGCACCGGCAGGTGCAGGTAGTTGGCCAGCTCCGGCACGTCGCGGTAGGCCTCCACCAGCGAGTCGCTGAACTCCAGCGGGTGCGAGGTGGTGAAGCGGATGCGGTCGACGCCGTCGATCTCGGCGATCGCGCGGATCAGCAGGCCCAGGTCGGCGACGTCGGCCTCGTCGCCCTCGCCATACGGCCCCCGGTAGGCGTTGACGTTCTGGCCGAGCAGGTTGATCTCGCGCACGCCCTGCGCGGCCAGGTCGGCGACCTCGACCAGGACGTCCTCGAACGGCCGGCTGATCTCGGTGCCGCGGGTGTAGGGCACGACGCAGAACGAGCAGTACTTCGAACAGCCTTCCATGATCGAGACAAACGCGCTGGGGCCTTCGGCGCGGGGCTCGGGCAGGCGGTCGAATTTCTCGATTTCCGGGAAGCTGATGTCGACCTGCGGCCGCGCCTGCTCGCGCCGGGCGCGGATCAGCTCGGGCAGGCGATGCAGGGTCTGCGGGCCGAACACCAGGTCGACGAAGGGCGCCCGCTTGATGATGGCCTCGCCTTCCTGGCTGGCGACACAGCCGCCGACGCCGATCAGCACGTCGCGCCCACCCTGCTTGAGGGATTTCCAGCGCCCCAGCTGGCTGAACACCTTCTCCTGGGCTTTTTCGCGGATCGAGCAGGTATTGACCAGGATCACGTCGGCTTCTTCGACGTCCTGGGTCAGCTCCAGACCATCGGACGCGGCCAGCACGTCGGCCATCTTGGCCGAGTCGTACTCGTTCATCTGGCAGCCGTGGGTCTGGATGAACAGCTTGCCAGCGGGCTTGGCCAGGGGTGCGCGCACCGGCGCGGAGGCGGCCGACGCGGTCGGCAGGGTATGGAGCTCGGACATGTTGGATCCCGGGATGTCGGTGGTTATTCCGTGCCGGACAGCACTGCGGGCCCTATTCTAGCGGCCGGAACGGGCCGGAAGTCGCGTTTTCTCGGACAGGTATTGGCAATTCAGGCGATTTGGAGTGACACTCGCGCCCATGAAGGGGGGCTTCACACTACTGGGGATGATCTGCCTGTTCGCGGCCATGCCGGCCGTCGCGGGCACGATCTATCGTTGCGAAGGCGCCGACGGCGTCCCGAGTTATGTCAGCAAGAAGGTGTCGGGCGCGCGCTGCTCGGCGGTGACCAGCTACCGGCCGGGCCGCAGCACGCCCTCGGTCCCGGTCACCTCCTCGAACCTGTCCCAGCCTTCGCGTCCGGCCACGGTCGGCAGCGCGACCCCCGCCAACCCGGTCGCCGGGTCGCCCGCCAGCGGTTCGGTGCAGCCCAGCGACGCGCCGTCGATGACCAACGCCGCGCCGATCCAGGCGGTGAAGCAGGGCTCGGCCGGGTCGCGCGTGGTGTCCGGGCAGGTGTATTCCTACATCAAGGACGGCGTCCGCCACTACACCAGTCGAAAGCCCTCTGGAGTGGCCAACGCCAGCGCGGTCAGGACCATCAACTACAGCTTCATCGAGACCTGCTACGCCTGTTCGGCGGGCACCAGCGTCAATTTCGGCACCATCCGGCTCAACACGTCCTCGTACAGCAACGAGATCGCCGCGGCCGCGCGCCGGCACGGGGTCGACGAGGCTGTGGTGCGTGCGGTCATCCATGCCGAATCGGCCTTCAACCCCAATGCCCTGTCCCATGCGGGCGCGCAGGGGTTGATGCAGCTGATCCCCGCCACGGCGCGGCGTTTCGGGGTCAGCAACCCCTTCGACGCCGGCCAGAACATCGAAGGCGGCGTGCAGTACCTGGCGTGGCTGCTGAAGCGCTTCAACGGCGACCTGACCCTGGCGGCGGCCGGCTACAACGCGGGTGAAGGCGCGGTCGACAAGTACAACGGCGTGCCGCCCTACCGCGAAACCCAGCGCTACGTGCAGCGCGTGGGCGTGCTGGCCGAGCGCTACCGCGCCGCCACCCTGCAGCGCTGAAGCCCCCGCGACACCCCTGGAAGGCCGTCGTTGCGGCCTTTGCGCCCGGCGGCGTGGACGCCGTGCGCGTGACCGCCATCGCGGATGCATCCAAGGATTGTCGGCTCGTTAAGGCTTCCGTTACACTTTCCCGTCTTTATAAGCCGCGAGCCGTCGCCAGTGGCGGGCCCGCGGTGAACTTCGATATCCAGATTTGCGGAGTGCCGGATGGCCAACCAAGGGGTCAACGATCCTATCCATGAACCCGTCAACACCGGCCGACGCCGGTTCCTGACGGCGACCACTGCCGTGGTCGGCGCCGTTGGCGCGGGTGTCGCGGCTGTGCCGTTCATCAAGTCCTGGAACCCCAGTGCGCGTGCCAAGCTGGCCGGCGCACCGGTGACCGCGGACATCACCGCCCTGCAGGAAGGCGAACGCCTCGTGCTGGAGTGGCGCGGACAGCCGATCTGGATCGTCAAGCGGTCCAAGGCGATCCTCGAGGCGCTGCCGACCCTGGACGACCGCCTGCGCGACCCGATGTCGCAGGTCGCCGACCAGCAGCCGGCGTACGTGCTCGAGGAAAACCCCGAACTGCGTTCGATCAAGCCCGACATCTCGGTGCTGGTCGGCCTGTGCACCCACCTGGGCTGCTCGCCCGAGATGAAGGCCGAGATCCATCCCGAGCCCTTCGACCCGGAGTGGAAGGGCGGTTACTTCTGCCCCTGCCACAAGTCCCGTTTCGACATGTCGGGCCGCGTGTTCCAGGGGGTGCCGGCGCCGATCAACCTGCTGGTGCCGCCGCACCACTACGAGGACGACAACACCATCGTCATCGGTGTCGATCCCTCGCAGTCCAACAGCGCGGGGGCCGCGTAAGCCATGTCCAACATCATTACCCGCACCGCCAACAATGTCTTCGACTGGGTCACCGCTCGCGCGCCCGGCATGATGCCGGCCTATCGCAAGCACATGACCGAGTACTACGCGCCGAAGAACTTCAACGTCTGGTACTACTTCGGCTCGCTCGCGATGCTGGTGCTGGTCAACCAGATCCTGACCGGCATCTTCCTGACGATGCACTTCAAGCCGTCCGCGGCCGAAGCGTTCTCGTCGGTCGAATACATCATGCGCGACGTGGAGTGGGGCTGGCTGATCCGCTACATGCACTCGACCGGCGCGTCGCTGTTCTTCATCGTCGTCTACCTGCACATGTTCCGCGGCCTGATGTACGGCTCGTACCAGAAGCCGCGCGAGCTGGTGTGGATCCTCGGCATGCTGATCTACCTGGTGCTGATGGCCGAAGCCTTCATGGGCTACGTGCTGCCCTGGGGCCAGATGTCGTTCTGGGGCGCCAAGGTGATCATCTCGCTGTTCGGCGCGATCCCGGTGATCGGCGGCGGCCTGGTGGAGTGGATCATGGGCGACTACCTGCCCGGCGACGCCACCCTCAACCGCTTCTTCGCCCTGCACGTCATCGCGCTGCCGCTGGTGCTGCTGCTGCTGGTCGTGCTGCACCTGGGCGCGCTGCACGAAGTGGGGTCCAACAACCCCGATGGCGTCGACATCAAGAAGGGTCCCAAGGGCAACCGCTGGGACGCGAACAAGCCGAAGGACGGCATCCCGTTCCATCCGTACTACACGGTCAAGGACCTGTTCGGCGTCGGCTTCTTCCTGGTCATCGCCGCGTTCATCATCTTCTTCGCCCCGGCGTTCGGTGGCTGGTTCCTCGAGCACGACAACTTCGTCGAGGCCAACCGCCTGGTGACCCCGGAGCACATCAAGCCGGTCTGGTACTACACCCCGTACTACGCGATGTTGCGCGTGATCCCGGACAAGCTGGGCGGCGTGATCGTGATGTTCTCCGCGATCGCGATCCTGTTCCTGGTGCCCTGGCTGGACAAGGCCAAGGTCAAGTCCTATCGCTACCGCGGCGTGTTCTCCTGGGTGATGCTGCTCGCCTTCGCGTTCACCTTCGTCTGGCTGGGCAAGATCGGTGCCGGCCCGGGGACCGACCCGGTCGAGACCATCATCGGCCGCGTGCTGACCTTCTTCTACTTCGCTTTCTTCATCACCATGCCGCTTTGGACCAAGCTCGATCGGACCAAGCCGGTGCCGGAACGGGTGACGATGCATGACTGATCCCATGACTGCCAAGCGCCGAACCGACCGAACCGACCGGACCCTGACCATCGTGAAGAAGTTCGCCCTGTCTTTTGCTGGAGTCTTCGTCGCCGCGCTGCTGGTATCCGCCAGCGCCGCCGCCGCGGAGGGTGGCGCCGTCGAACACGCCGGCACCGACCTGGGCGACCGCGCGTCGCTGCAGCGCGGCGCCCACCTGTTCATGAACTACTGCTCGGGCTGCCATTCGCTCAAGTACCTGCGCTACTCGCGCATGGCCGACGACCTGGGGCTGACCGAGGAAGAGGTGATGAACAACCTCAACTTCACCGGCGCCAAGTACGGCGAGCAGATCCAGGTGGCGATGACCGCCGACCACGCGCAGGCCTGGTTCGGCAAGATGCCGCCCGACCTGAGCCTGATCGCCCGCTCGCGCGGCGGCGACTGGATCTATACCTACCTGAAGTCGTTCTACCTGGACGAGTCCCGCCCGCTGGGCTGGAACAACAAGCTGTTCCCCAACGCGTCCATGCCGAACCCGCTGTGGGAGCTGCAGGGCCTCCAGCACGCCGAGTATGGCGAGCCGGACGAGACCGGCGAGCGCCACGTGACCGGACTGAAGGTCACCGAGGCGGGTACGCTGGACAGCGCCGGCTTCAACCAGGCGGCGCGCGACATCACTGCATTTCTCGAGTATGCCGGTGAGCCGGCCGCCCTCAAGCGCCAGAGCCTTGGCGTGTGGGTGATCCTGTTCCTGACCGTGTTCACGTTGCTGGCCTGGGTATTGAAGAAGGAATACTGGCGCGACGTGCATTGAGCCTGCGGGGAACCGCCGGCGCACGCGGGCCTGCCGGGGAGCACCCAAGGCCGGGGGCTTTACGGACAGGCGGCTGACAGGCAGTCTCGAGACCGTGGCGACCGTCCACAAGGGGTGGACGGCGTCTTGATGACGGGTGGGCGTGCGAGCGCCCGCCGGTCCCAGGAGAGGTCGATGATGGCGGCAAGTCCCCGTATGCGAAATGCCCTGACACTGTTTTCCTCGACCGACTGCGTCCTGTGCCATCGGGTGCGTCTGGTGCTGGCCGCCAAGGGCGTCACCTACGATCTGATCCCGGTGGATCCGCAGAATCCGCCCGAAGACCTGATCGACCTCAATCCCTATCATTCGGTCCCGACCCTGGTCGAGCGCGAGCTGGTGCTGTATGCCGCCAGCGTGGTCAGCGAATACCTCGACGAGCGGTACCCGCATCCGCCGCTGATGCCGGTGGATCCGCTGTCCCGGGCGCGCCTCCGCCTGGCCATGCTCCGGCTCGAGCACGACTGGGTCCCGCAGGTCCAGGCGATCCAGCTGGGCAACAAGGCCCAGGCCGACGCCGGTCGCAAGCGCCTGAAGGACCTGTTGACGGCCTCCGTGCCCTTGTTCAAGGCCAGCAAGTTCTTCCTGAATCCGGAAATGAGCCTCGCCGACTGCGCGATGGCGCCGATCGTCTGGCGCCTGCCGGCCCTGGGCGTCGCGCTGCCCAAGGATGCCAAGGCCATCGAGGACTACGGCAATCGCATTTTCCGCAGCCCCGGCTTCTCGCGCAGCCTGACCGAGGACGAGCGCAAGCTGAACGAATTGCCGGTCTGATCACATCCACCCTGCGATCATCCGCCCCGGGCGTCCCGGCGACGCCCCCGGCAGGCCCGCCTGTCGCGTTCCCTGT
>JAUIJO010000186.1 GCA_030431185.1 Gammaproteobacteria bacterium
GCGGGAAGGGCGTTGGCGGGCGCGGGGGTATCGGTCATCGTGACTCTCATGGCGGGACGGTCGGCCAGGCCGATACGTCGATATTGGGGCCATGATGAAGCAGACAAGCCACCCCGGCGCGTCCCCGGCCGAACGTCGGCCGGATCGGCGTCCCCGCCCCGGCGGTTCAGGCCAGGCCGAAGGGGAGGTTGGGGCTGGACACCACGCGTTCGCCCATCGGACGACCCCGCATGAATGCACAGGCGGCGTCGATGACGCCCGCGTCGTCCATGATCCGATGATGGCCCAGTCCCTCGGTGCTGAGCAGCCGCGCCCGCGGCCAGTGGCGGGCGTAGCGCTCGCCTTCGCACCAGGGCACTTCGCGGTCGCGCAGGTCGTGCACCACCAGTGCCGGGCATCCCAGCGCGGGCACCACGCGGTGCGCCTGCATGCGGGCGAACTCGATGCCGTATCGCCGCTCGAAACCGCGCAGCATGCGCAGGCAGGCATGGCGGGCCAGTCCGATCATGCCGGCGAAGCGCAGGCCGGCGTCGATCGGGTCGGCGGCCGGTGCGACCAGCACCACGCGGTCGGCGCGGAGTCCGCGCTGCATGGCCAGGATCGCGGCCGCGCCACCCAGCGAGTGGCCCAGCAGCACGCGCGGCGGGCCGAAGTGTGCGGCAACGGCGAGCAGGTGCTCGACGAAGCTGGGGATGGTGGCGAAATCGCCCGGGCTGAGCCCGTGCGCATACTGGTCGAAGGCGACGACCGCCAGGCCTGACGCGCGCAGCCGGGGCAGCCAGCCCGCGATCCGGGTGCCGTGGCTGGACCAGCCGTGGGAGAACAGGAGGTAGGGCTGGGTGGCGGGATCGCCCCACACATAGGCCTGGACATGATGGCCGCCGACGGCGACCCGGACTTCGCGGGCGCCCTGGCGTGGCGTTTGGCGCGCCCGCGTGCGTGAACCCGGCATGGGCGTGCCGAACAGCCGTCCGGCGCGGGCCGCGGCCGCGTCCGGCGCGATCGTGCTGGCCAGGCGAAAGCCCAGCCGCAGCACACCCAGCTTCAAGTTAGTGCGAACGGTCGTGCTAATTTTAGGCGAAGGTCGGGGCATGGCTTTCATCCTCGTGGGGGAGGTCGACTCAGGTCAGGAGGTGAGGGGTGGCGCGTGGCGCCGAAGCAGGCGGTCGAGCCCGGCCTGGCCGTGGGCGAGACTGTCGCGGTACCCGAAGAGACCGGCGTCGTGGTGGACGCCCAGGGCCAGGCAGTACAGCTCGAAGGACAGCTGCAGGGGGTCGGTGGCAGGATCCAGTTGTCCGAGCTCGATCGCGTGGCCTGCCGCCCGCGCGATGTCCTGGCGCCAACGCCGCTGCTGGGCGACGACCCGGTCGCGGAGGGCCCCGGGGCGGTCGTCGTACTCGCTGACCGCCGCAACCAGCAGGCAGCCCCCCTCGTTCTGGCGGACCCAGTCGAACCAGCCTTCCATGATGGCCCGCAGCCGGTCCAGGCCCCGCTCGGCCTTCAGCGCGGGCACCAGGACGGCGTCGAAGAAGCGCGCGGCAGCCTCGTCCAGCACGGCCAACTGAAGGTCCTCGCGCGAACCGAAGTGGGCGAACACGCCGCTCTTCGACATGCCCACCGCCTGGGCCAGAGGGCCGATCGACAGGCTTTCCAGCCCGCCCGCGCAGGCAATGCCGTACGCGCGGTCGATGATGCTGTCGCGGGTGGCGACACCCTTGGACGTGGCGGTCAGTGCATTCACATGGAAAAAATAGCACGGTCGTTCAAAACCGCGCAAGCACCGCCTGTCGGGCGTTCAGCCCGGCCAGCGCGGAACGGCCGGGCCCGCAGGCGCGGTCGTATTGCCCGCGCCGAGCGCGCGTTGCATCTGTACCGTATCCAGCCAGCGCCCGTGCTTGCGACCCAGGCCCTGGTAGACGCCGACGGTGGTGAAGCCCAGGCGTTCGTGCAGGCGTACCGAAGCGGCGTTGCTGCCGTCGCCGATCACCGCGACCATCTGGCGGAAGCCTTGTGCCTCGCAGGCGTCGATCAATGCCTGCAGCAATGCCCGGCCCACGCCGCGCCCCTGCTGGTCGGGGTCGATGTAGATGGCGTTCTCGACGGTCCACTGGTAGCCGATGCGACCGCGGTACGGGCCGGCATAGGCATAACCGGCGAAGCGGCCGCCGAGCTCCGCGACGAGGTAGGGGAACCCGTGGTCGACCAGGTGCCGCCAGCGACGTTGCATCTCGGCAGCATCGGGCACCGCGTACTCGTAGGTGGCCAGGCCGTCGCGCACTTCGACGGCATAGAGCGCGGCGATGGCGGGGATGTCCCCCACGCGCGCAGGGCGAAGCACCACCGGGGTGTCCATGCGGGTCGCCGGGCTCAGTCGCGGTAACGCTTGAGCAGGTCGCCGTAGGCGTCGATCCGTCGATCCCGCAGGAACGGCCAGATCCGCCGGACGTGCTCGCTGCGTTGCATGTCGACCTCGGCCATGAGGATGGTGGCGTCCGTGCCGGCCTCGGCGAGGAACTCGCCCTGCGGCCCGAGCACGTGGCTGTTGCCCCAGAAGTCGATCCCGGCGGCGTCGAGTGGCGAAGCTTCGTGCCCGACCCGGTTGCAGCTGAGCACCGGCAACCCGTTGGCGACCGCATGGCCGCGGTGGCTGAGCACCCAGGCATCGCGCTGGCGGTTCTTCTCGTCCTGCGCGTCGTCGGGATCCCAGCCGATCGCGGTGGGGTAGAGCAGCAGCTCGGCGCCGGCCAGCGCCATCAGGCGCGCGCCCTCGGGGTACCACTGGTCCCAGCACACCAGCACGCCCAGGCGCCCGACCGAGGTGTCGACCGGTTCGAAGCCCAGGTCGCCCGGGGTGAAGTAGAACTTCTCGTAGAAGCCCGGGTCGTCCGGGATGTGCATCTTCCGGTACTTGCCGGCGATGCTGCCATCGGCCTCGAAGACCACGGCGGTGTTGTGGTACAGGCCGGCGGCGCGCTTCTCGAACAGCGAACTGACCAGGACCACCCCGTGCCGACGGGCGAGGGCGCCGAGGCGTTCGGTGCTGGGGCCGGGGATCCGCTCCGCGAGGTCGAACTCGTCCACGGATTCGTGCTGGCAGAAGTAGGGACCGTTGTGCAGCTCCTGCAGCAGCACGAGCTTCGCGCCGCCGCGGGCGGCTTCGGCCACCCTGTCTTCGATGGCGGCGAGGTTGTCCTCGGCGCCTCCGTGGTTTTTTTCCTGGATCAGGGCGACGGGGAGGGTCTTGGTCTTCATGCCGGCATTGTACGCGTGGGGAATTCAAGCCCCGGGGTCGAGGGTGGATTCGTGCCGAAGGCGCGAGCGGGAGGGGAAATGCGAAGCCCGGGAAGGCCCCGGACGTCAGCCCAGGAGACCCTCGGGCAGTTGCATGGTGATGCAGTGCAGGCTGCCGTTCTGCCAGATCAGCGGGCGGCAGGGCACCTGCACGATCTCCCTGTCCGGGAATGCCCGGGCCATCACTTCGGCCGCGGCATCGTCGGCGACGTCGCCGTAGGCGGGCATCAGGACGGCTCCGTTGATGATCAGGAAGTTGGCGTAACTCGCGGCCAGGCGGCGACCGTCGTCGATCACGGGCTGCGCCCAGGGGAGGGGGAACAGCCGGTAGGGCTGGCCATCGCGGGTGCGCAGCGCCGCGATCTCGCGGGCCATGGCCTGCAGTTCGGCGAAATGGCTGTCGGTGGCGTCGTCGCAGGCCTGGTAGACGATGGCGTCCACGGCCGCGAAACGGGCGAGGGTGTCGACATGCGCGTCGGTATCGTCGCCCTCGAGGTACCCATGGTCCAGCCACAGCACGCGGTCCTGCCGCAGCCAGGCGGCCAGGCGCTCGCCCAGGGCGTTGCGGTCCAGCGTCGGATGACGCTCGTGGAGGCAGGTCCAGGTGGTCAGAAGCGTGCCCTCGCCATCGGTCTCGATGGCGCCACCTTCCAAAGCAAAATCAATCTCTTGACGATCACTTTTCGCAAACAACTTTACGTCTTCGAGGTCGAGCACCAGCGCGTCGTCGCGGCTGGCCTCGAACTTGCCGCCCCAGCCGGTGAAGCGGAAGTCGAGCAAGCGGAAGGCGTTGGGACCGCGCAGGGTGATCGGACCGGAATCGCGCAGCCAGGTGTCGTCGTAGGGCGCTTCCACGAAGCGGATGCGCGACATGTCCACGCGGGCCGAGGACAGCCGCGCACGCGCATAGGCTTCGATGTCGGCGTCGGCCACGCAGATCACGACGGGCTGGAAGCGGGTGGCCGCCGCCGCCAGCGCGATGTACGTGTCCTCGACCTCGCCCAGGCGCTCGGCCCAGTCGGTCCCGGCGTGCGGCCAGGCAATCAGGACGGCGGACTGGGGTTCCCACTCCGCGGGGAAACGCAGCGCATCGGGTGGCATCGAGGACTCAGTTGATCGGGGGCTTGGGGCCGATCTCGTCGGCGCTCGCCTGGTTGGCCACCGCATCGATGACGCGGCTCTTCTCGAAATAGACGGTGAACCCGGGGTAGACCCAGCGGTTGATCGTCGGCCACTGGCGCTTCTGGCCGCCACGCGGATCCATGCGCTCACTCGGCGCGCCGTACTTGGCCTCGACCTGGGCCATGGTCATGCCACGGGCGGGCAGCGCCGCGCTGGCGGTTTCCTGCACGCGTTCGATGAGCAGGGTTTCGGCCGAAGCGGCACCGGACAGGGCGATCAGGACCGACAGGGCGGCCAGCTTGCTGCGGAAGAGCGTCATCGTGGCGATACCTCGCATGGAATTGCTGGATTGTATGCACATCGGGCCGCCGTCGGGCAGCGGGTCGCCGTCACGGAACGCGAACGGGACCGGCCTGGGCGGCTTTTCGGGCGCCCCGTCCCGGGCGTTACCACCCCGCCGCGCGGCCCCAGACGCAGAAAAGCCGCCTTTCGGCGGCCTTTCCGTTACGGCGTGGCCGAACCGGCCTCAGCGCTGGCGCGCCTTGAAACGGGGGTTCGACTTGCAAATCACGAAGACCTTGCCACGACGGCGGACGACTTTGCAGTCGCGGTGACGGGCCTTCGCCGACTTCAGGGAGGACAGGACCTTCATGACAGACCTCGGCAAACGGGATTAAGAATCAAGCCGGCGATTATGCAGGCAATTTCTTTCGCGATCAAGCGTTTGTGTGCCGGGGTTCAGTCTCGGCGCCCCGGCCCGGGATGGCGGGGCCACGCGAACCATAGATAATGCATGCATGAACAACGACATCCCCGTTTTGACCATCGACGGCCCCTCCGGATCCGGGAAGGGCACCATCAGCCGGCTGGTGGCCCAGCGGCTGGGCTGGAACTACCTTGATTCCGGCGCCCTGTACCGCGCCGTGGGCCTCGCGGCGGCCTGGGCGGACATCGATCTCGACGACCACGGCGCCCTCGTGCGCTGCACCTTCGACACCCGGATCGGTTTCCGCGACGACGGCGACGAGTTGCGGGTGCTGGTCAACGAGCTGGATGCGACCGACGAGCTGCGCACGGAGACCGCCGGCGCGGCGGCTTCGGCGATCGCCGCGATCCCGGAGGTCAGGGCGGCGCTGAAGGACCGCCAGCGCGACTTCCGGCAACCCCCCGGCCTGGTGGCGGACGGCCGCGACATGGGCACCGTGATCTTCCCGGACGCCCCGTTCAAGGTGTTCCTGACCGCCAGCGCCGACGAGCGGGCGCAAAGGCGCTATAAGCAGTTGAATGACAAGGGGGTTTCGGTTACATTGGACGGTCTGCTGCGGGAGATTCTCGCCCGTGACGCCCGCGACGCCCAGCGCGCGGTGGCTCCGCTGAGGCCGGCCGAAGACGCCGTCCGCATCGATACCACCGGCCTGTCCATCGGGGAAGTCGTCGGGCAGGTGCTGGCGCTGGTGTCCCGCTGAGGGGTGCCAGGACGGCATCCCGCGGCAGTGAACGAGCCCCGTCGCAATCCCGCGGCGGATCAATCCATGCACGTGGCGTAGTGGTATCGCGCCATATCTCAACGGGTGGGCCGGCGGCATCGAGTGCCTTGTCAAGCACGCTACCGGCCCGTGTGTTCAAC
>JAUIJO010000187.1 GCA_030431185.1 Gammaproteobacteria bacterium
GGGCGGCGACGCGGGTCGCGCTGGACTTGGAGCTGGAGGACATCGATCTCTGGCATTGCGGGACGCGGGGTCCGGGGCGTCGATTGTGGCAATGCGCGGCGGCCAGCGGTACCCGTTGACAAGCCGGTGGGGAACGCCCATGTCCGCCGTGGTCCGTGCCGGCACCGGGAACGCGGCCCGGAACGAGGACGGGCCGGCGAATGGCCGGCCCGTCGGGGGGGAACGCGGGGCCTGCTCAGCCCTGCGAGGTCGCGTCCGGCGCGGCATCCGGCGCCGTGCCGCCATCGGCCGGGGCCGCCGGCGCGGGGGCGGGCACCGCGCTGCTGGCCTGCCAACCGCAGGTCTGGCCTTCGTTCTGCTGCTCCAGCCACTCCTGCAGGGGCGCGAAGTACTCCAGCACCGCGCCGGCATCCATGCGCTCGCCACCGGTCAGTTCCTTGAGGGTCTGCTGCCAGGGCTGGCTCGCGCCCTTGGCCAGCATCGCCTGGAACTTCTCGCCGGCTTCCTTGTTGCCGTAGAAGCTGCACTGGTACAGCGGGCCTTCGTAGCCGGAGGCGTCGCACAGGGCCTTGTAGAACTGGAACTGCAGCACGTGCGACAGGAAGTAGCGCGTGTACGGGGTGTTGCCCGGCACGTGGTACTTCGCGCCCGGGTCGAAGAACTCCTCGCCGCGCGCCTCGACCGGGGCGACGCCCTGGTACCTGGCCTTCAGGTCCCACCAGGCCTTGTTGTAGTCGCCCGGCGCGATGGAGCCGTCGAACACGCCCCAGCGCCAGCGGTCGATCATCAGGCCGAAGGGCAGGAACGAGACCTTGGCCAGGGCCATGCGCATCTGGGCGTTGATGAGCGCTTCCTTGCTCTGCTGCTGCTCGTCCACCAGGCCGATCGACTGCAGGTAATCCGGCGTCATCGACAGCACGATGGTGTCGCCGATGGCTTCGTGGAAGCCGTCGTGCGCGCCCGTCTGGAAGATCGGCGGCTGGTCCTTGTAGAGCATGTAGTAATAGATGTGGCCGAGCTCGTGGTAGATGGTGGTGAAGTCTTCCTCGTTCGGCTTGATGCACATCTTGGTGCGCACGTCGTCGGCCATGTCCATCGGCCAGGCACTGGCGTGGCAGACCACGTTGCGGTCGCGCGGCTTGATGAACTGCGTCTTGTCCCAGTAGGTCGCCGGCAACTTGGGCATGCCCAGGGAGGTGTAGAAGTCCTCGGCGCGCTCGGTCATCTTGCGCGCCGTGGCCAGGTCGGCGTCATGTTCGATCTCGGCGAGGTCGGACGCGTTGCGCTCGCCCTTGTGCCTGGCCATTTCGGCGGCGAAGTTCTGCTGCCACTGGCTTTCCAGCGCGCCGGTGATGTCGAGGCTGCCGGCGTTCTTGTAGGGCGCCAGGATGTCCCAGAGGTTGCCCCAGTCCTGTTGCCACATGTTGCCCATCAGGTGCGCGGGCAGCATGCCGCCGGCCACCTCGCCCTTGTCCTCGCCGTACTTGGCGTCGAGGCGCGTGCGGGTGTAACAGTGCAACTGCTCGTACAAAGGCTTGACCTGGCCCCAGAGGCGATCGGTCTCCGCGGCGATCTCGGCGGGCGTCATGTCGTAGCCCGAACGCCACATCTCGCCGGCGTCGGCGTAGCCCATCTCCTGCGCGCCTTCGTTGACCAGTTCGACGAAGCGGGTGTAGTCCTTGCGCATCGGCTGGGCGATCGTGTGCCATCCGCGCCACGCCTCGAGCTGGTCGTCGTAGTCGCGGTCGCTGCGCAGGACGTCCTCGAGCTCGCCGAGCTGGCGGCAGCTGCGTGCGTCGCCTTCGCCGGTGCAGTACTCGCCCTCGCCGTACATGGCCTCCATGCTCGCCGCGATCTTCGTCAGCTCCGAGAGCTTGGCCGGGTCCTTGGGGGCCGGCATCGAGGTGCTCAGCTTGAGCAGCTGGATGGCGCGCGCGGTCTGCGGCGACATCTCCTGGCCTTCGAACTTCCGGGCCTGCTCGATCCAGCTGTTGAGCTGGGTGAGCATGCGTTCGTTGGCCTTGGACGAGATCAGCTGGCTGTCGCTGTTGATGTAGGTCGAGGCGATCCACTGCGCGGAGGTCATCTCCGGATACATGGCGCGCATCTCGTCGTTGACGCGGGCGACGAACTGGTCGGCGGTCTCGCCCTTCGGAGCGGTCGAGGTACGGGTGCCGGCGTCGTCGCCGGCCTCCTTGTTGCAGCCGGCCAGGCCGATGACGGCCGCGGTGATGCCGAGCGCGAGCAGGGCGCGGACAGGTTTCATGGATGGAGTCTCCTCGAACGGATCGCGCCGATGCGCTGAAAACGCAAGGCTAGAGGCGGTTCAAGGGTGGCGCAAGTGCGCGTCGGCGGGTGGCCCGGTCAGGCCCCGGGGGGCGGCACGAGTTCGCGGGACGGCAGTTCGACCAGCCCCCTGGCCTGCAGCCAGGCCCATGCCGCGTCCGCGTCGCGATCGAAATAGGCCCGCGCCGAGCCCAGCCGGAAGGTATAGCCCCAGCTGTCCATGTCGGCCAGGATGCGCTCGCGGCCCACGCCGGGCAACGCGTCGCCCAGCAACGCCTGCAGCACGCAGACGGCGTCCTCTTCCTCGACCGAATCGGTGGCGTCGGTATGGACGCAGGCCCTTCGCTCGGGCGGCAGGACGATGAGGTGGCCGGCTTCGTGCAGCAGGGAGTGCAGTGGCGTGTCGCCGCGCGCGTACACGGTGCTGCCGACCAGTCCGGCCTCGCATCCGCCCCAGTAGCTGCCGGGGATCGGCGCGCCGTCGGCGACGCGCTCGAGGCGGAGGCCATAGGCCGCCAGCAGCGCGGCGACGGCTTCGTGTTCGATGTCGGCGAGGGTCAGCATGGACCGCTGGCGCGGGCGGAGGCGAGGGGGCAGCGGGACCGGTGCGTTCGACCATGGCCCGCTTCCCGCTTCTCCATTCCCGCGCGTCCTTCAGGCCTGGGCGGGGTTCTCGGGCAGCGAGACCGAGATGTCCAGCACCTTGTTGTCGCCTTCGCCGATCAGGTCGACCTTGACCGCCTCGGCATCGACGTTGACGTACTTGCGGATCACCTCCAGCAGCTCGCGCTGCAGGGTGGGCAGGTAGTCGGGGCCGCCGCGGGTGGCCCGCTCGTGGGCGACGATGATCCGCAGTCGATCCTTGGCGACCGACGCGGTCTGCTTCTTGGCCAGCAGGAAGTCGAACAATCCCATCATCAACCTCCGAACATCTTGCTGAAGAAGCCCTTCTTCTCGACGGTCGTGAAGCGCATCGGGCGGGTATCGCCGAGCAGGCGGGCGACGGCATCGTCGTAGGCCTGCGAGGCATCGGATTCGGTGTCGAGGATGACCGGCTCGCCCTTGTTGGAGGCATTGAGCACGTCGCCGGACTCGGGGATCACGCCGATGGTCTTCAGTCCCAGGATCTCCTCGACGTCGCCGACGCTGAGCATCTCGCCGGTCTCGACGCGCTTGGGGCTGTAGCGGGTGAGCAGCAGGTGTTCCTTGACCCGTTCACCGTTCTCGGCACGCCGGGTCTTGGACGAGAGCAGGCCCAGGATGCGGTCGGAATCGCGCACCGAGGACACTTCCGGGTTGACCACGACCACCGCCTGGTCGGAGAAGTACATCGCCAGGTAGGCGCCCTTCTCGATGCCGGCGGGGGAGTCGCAGACGATGTAGTCGAAGCCTTCGTCGGCCATCTCCTTGAGCACCTTCTCGACGCCTTCCATGGTCAGCGCGTCCTTGTCGCGGGTCTGCGATGCGGCCAGGACGTAGAGGTTGTCGAAGCGCTTGTCCTTGATCATCGACTGCTTGAGCGTGGACTCGCCATTGACGACATTGACGAAGTCGTACACCACCCGCCGCTCGCAGCCCATGATGAGGTCGAGGTTGCGCAGGCCGACGTCGAAGTCGATGACGGCCACCTTGTGTCCGCGGCGCGCGAGCCCGCACGCGAGGCTGGCGCTGGTGGTGGTCTTGCCGACGCCGCCCTTGCCAGACGTGACTACGATGATTTCGGCCAAGTTCAATTCCTCCGGTGGTGCGGCATCAGTCGAGTGCCGCGATTTTTAGTTGTTGGTCTTCCAGCCAGACCTGCACGGCTTTTCCGCGCAGGTCGGAGGGGATGTCTTCGAGCACCCGGTAGTGGCCGGCGATCGCCACCAGCTCGGCATGGAACTCACGGCAGAAGATACGGGCTTGTTCGTTGCCCTGCGCGCCGGCCAGGGCGCGACCGCGCAGCGGACCGTAGATATGGACCGATCCGTCTGCGATGACCTCGGCGCCGGCGCCCACCGGGGACAGGACGGTCAGGTCGCGGTTGTCGGCATAGACCTGCTGTCCGGACCGGACCGGCGCGGACTGGATCTTGCCGGGGTTGCCGCCGGTCGGCGCGGGCGCCGGGACCGGGTTTGCGCCTGCCGGGGCGGCCGCGGCGGCGGGTTCGGAGGGGGCGGGCGGGGCGGCGCCATCGGCGCGCTCGTACTGGGCGCGGAACTTGGCCAGCAGCGGAAGGCCGAGGGCCTCGGACAGGCGTTCGGTCTCCGTCGTGCCATAGGCCAGCGCGACCGGCAGCACGCCGGCCTCGACCAGTCCGTCGATCAGCGCCCGGGCGGTCGCGGCGTCGGGTACCTGGGACAGCCCGCCGAAGTCGATCACCACCGCGGCGCGCGCGAACAGCCGTGGCGCGCGCTGCACGCGCTGGCGCATCTCTTCCGCAAGGCGGGCGACATCCATGGAGCGGATGCGCAGATTGGCAATGCCGACCTGGCCGATCTTGAGCTCGCCGGCCTGCTCGTAGTCCATCGCCGCTGCACTCATCGGCCGGTGCCCGTCAGGCGGGTCGGGTGGGCGAGGTGCGCGCGGGTACGTACCCAGGGTGCGTCCGGGAGGTTGCCCGCGTAGGTATCGCGGACCCAGGCATAGCTGCACAGGGGCTTCATCAGCATGGCGGCGCGGACGTTGACGTCCGGCATGACGTGCTGCCCGATCTCGCGGAAGCCGAAGCTGCCGTGGAACAGCAGGGCCGGGTCGTGGCCGCCCTCGAGGAAGACCTCGCAGGCCATCTGCGGGTAGCGCAGCTCGGCGTAGCTCTGCGCGTCGGCGTAGAGCGCGCGGCCGACACCGCCTCCCCGGCGCCGGCTGGCGACGACGATGCGGTCGATGTAGAAGAAGTCGGCGTGGCGGTCGCGGAACCAGTTGAAATTGCTGCTCTCGTGCACGGAACGACTGCCCACGCCGATCATGAAACCGGCCAGCGTGCCATCGCGCAGGGCGACGCGGAAATACTCGGCGGTATCGAAGAAGCGGCGCACCCGCGCCGCATCAAGCGGCAGGATCGCGGGGCCGGCGGCGTTGTTGAGGGCAAGGACGGAATCCAGCTCGTGCTCGTGCACGTCGCGGACGACGATCGACATTCCTGACTCCATGGGGTTCCTGGCCGGTAGCGTGGGGCGCCCCGGCAATGCGGGATTATCGCATGGCGCGGGCATCCCGGCGACTCCATCCGACGTCCGGCCCGGGCCTCCGGCATGACTTTCGGGCGGCCCTGTCCCCCTGCAATGCCGTTAGCATGCGGGAATGTTGACCCATCTGAACCATTCCCGACTGCTGCGCTACGCCGGCCTGTTCACCTGGGTCGTGGTGGGGGTGCCGCTGCTGTACCTGTATTCATGGTCCTGGCTGCTCGAGGCGGGCGGCATCGAATCGGGCATCGCGGCGGGCTTCGCGGCCATGCCGTGGGCGGCGATCGGCGCCTACGCCCTGTTCGGGGCCAGCTACGCCTGGCTGACCCGGGAGCTGGGGGGGCGCCAGGTCCGGTGG
>JAUIJO010000188.1 GCA_030431185.1 Gammaproteobacteria bacterium
GAAGAACTTGGCGATCGGCGAAGACACCTCGCCGGCCTCCGACAGCTTGACGTAGGCCAGGCCCTTGGCGCCGTACTTGGCGGCGTGCGCGGCGTATTCGTCGATCTGCTTGCGGCTGAGCGAGGCACCGCCCGGGATGCGCAGCGCACACACGCGGCCACCGTCGACGCCGGCCCAGTCGGTGAACACCTTGAACTCCGAATCCTTGACCTGGTCGTCGACGTCCACCAGCTCCAGCGCGATGCGCAGGTCCGGCTTGTCGGACCCGAAGCGACGCATCGCCTCGGCCCAGGTCATCCGCGGGAATTCGCCGAGTTCCACGTCCATGACCTCGCGGAACACGTCGCGGACCAGCGCCTCGCTGGTGTCCTGCACGTCGCGCTCGGTCACCCAGGCGAACTCCATGTCGAGCTGGGTGAACTCGAGCTGGCGGTCGGCACGCAGGGCCTCGTCGCGGAAGCAGCGCGCGATCTGGTAATAGCGGTCGAAGCCGGCGACCATCAGGATCTGCTTGAACAGCTGAGGCGACTGCGGCAGCGCGTAGAACTCGCCCTCGTGCATCCGCGCCGGCACCAGGAAGTCGCGCGCGCCCTCGGGCGTGGCCTTGGTCAGGATGGGGGTCTCGATGTCCTGGAAACCACGCGCGTCCAGCCAGCGCCGCAGCGCCTGCACCAGCTTCGTGCGGGTGCGCATCTTGCGCTGCATGTCGGGGGTACGCAGGTCCAGGTAGCGATACTTCAGGCGGATGTCCTCGCCCGGGTTCTCGTGCGCGTGGAACGGCAGCGGTTCGGCCTTGTTGAGCCGCTCGACCTCGTGCGCGACCACTTCGACCTGGCCGGTGGGGATCCTGTTGTTGACCGACTCGCGCCTGCGCACCACGCCGGTGACGCGCAGGCAGTCCTCGTAGCCCACCTCGGCGGCCGCGGCGATCACCTCGGCGTTGCCCTCGACCCCCGCCGCGGGTTCGGCGACGATCTGGACGATGCCTTCGTGGTCGCGCAGGTCGATGAAGCACAGGCCGCCCAGGTCGCGGGCGACGTCCGCCCAGCCGCACAGGGTGACGGTCTGGCCGATCAGGGCCTCGTTGACAAGGCCGCAGAAGTGGGTACGCATGGAGGCTCCAGAAGACAGGCATGCCCGGCGCGTGCCGGGAAAACGGACATTTTAACGGCTCGGTCGGGCCCGCGGCGCGGGGGACGCCGTGACCGCGGGGCGGGGCGCGGTCAGCCCGCGTCGGACGCGGGCTTGGCGGCGGGCTTGGCCGCTGGCGCCGCGGCCGGCTTGGCCTCGCCCTTGCCAGCCGCGTTGCCGGACCCGGACCCGGCGTCGCCCGCCAGGTTGCGCTTCTTGTCGCCGTCCTTCTTGAAGTCGGTCTCATACCAGCCACCGCCGGCCAGGCGGAACTGGGGCGCCGTCAACTGCCGGCTTACCCGGGGTTCGCCACAGGCCGGGCATTCGCTCGGGTCGGCATCGGACAGTTTCTGGAGTCGGTCGAAACGGTGGCCGCAGGCGGCGCACTCGAAAGCGTAGATCGGCATGGCAGGCGTTCGGCGAAAGCATCGGGCAGGCCCGGAGGGCCCCAGTCTGGGGCCTGCGCGGCGGTAATCAAGCACGGATCATGCGCGATGGCGCCCAACGCGATACGGTGGGATTGGATGCTGCATTGCAGCAAGCATGCCACCATCACCTGGTCGCGTTCAACATATCCTGAAATTTCAACGTGTTAGCCTGAGGAAAACCCCGACACACGCCGATGATCGCTACCGTACGCCCCCTGGCCGCGCTGCTTGCAGGCGTGGCCTTCCTGCTGATGGGCAGCGGCCTGCTGGGCACGCTGCTCGCGGTCCGTGGCCGGCTGGAAGGCTTCGACGACCAGACCCTGGGCCTGATCATGTCGGGCTATTTCGTGGGCTTTTTCCTCGGGACGTACGCTGCGCCCGGCCTGATCCAGCGGATCGGCCACATCCGCGCATTCGCGTTCTATGCCGCCCTCTGCGCCGCGACCGTGCTGCTGCATGCGGTGTTCGTGAGCCCCTGGGCCTGGGGCCTGCTGCGCCTGGTGACGGGCGTCGCCCTGGTCGGGCTCTACACGGTGATCGAGAGCTGGTTGAACGTGCAGGCGCCGCCGGGGCAGCGCAGCCAGGTGTTCGCCGTCTACATGGCCGTCAACCTGATGGCGCTGGCGGCCGGCCAATGGCTCCTGCGGGCCGCGCCCGCGGAGAGCTTCGTGCTGTTCAGTCTGGTCACCGTGCTGGTCTGCCTGGCGGCCTTGCCGGTCACCGCCAGCCGCATGATCCAACCCCAGTTGCCGCCGATGCCCAGGCTCGCACTGGCCTCGCTGTATCGCGCCGCGCCGGCCGCCGCCGCCGGTGCGCTGCTGGCGGGACTGGCGATGGGCGGATTCTGGGGCCTTGCCGCGGTGTTCGGTTCGCGGATCGGCCTCGACCTGTCCGGCATCGCGATGCTGGTCAGCATCACCATCGTCGGAGGCGCGTTGCTGCAGTGGCCGATCGGGCGCCTGTCCGACGGCGGCGACCGGCGTACGTCGCTGGTGGTGGTATGCGCCCTGGCCGCCCTGGTCAGCCTGGGGATGATGCTGCCCGTCGGCCAGTCGGGCGCGACCCTGTATGCGCTGTTCTTCCTCTTCGGCGGCCTCGCCTTCGCGATCTACCCGATCTGCATGGCGCACCTGCTCGACCACCTGCCGCCGGAAGACACCTTGTCGGCGGGCAGCAGCCTGCTCCTGCTCAACGGGGTGGGCTCGGCGATCGGTCCGGCGCTGGCGGGCGTCGCCATGACCCGTTTCGGGCCGGAGGCCCTGCCCGCCTTCTTCGCGGCCACCCTCTTGCTGCTCACGCTGTTCGCCGGCGGCCGCCGCCTGCTCAGGCGCCGCAACCTCGACGGTGCGTCGATCTTCCATCCCATGTTGCGGACGACGCCCACGGCGTTCGAGCTCCTCCCGGAAACCGAGGAGCCGGAACGGCCCGACATGCCCTACCCCACCCCCCTTCCCGACCCCCAGGAGCGACATTGAGCGATCCGCGCACACCCACCACCGCCCCCGCCGCATCCGTCACGCCGCGGATGATGCTGGCCACCGATCTCGACGGCACCTTCCTCGCCGGCTCGGCCGAGGACCGACAGCACCTGTACCGTCTGGTCGACCGCCATCCGGAGGTCAGCCTGGTCTTCGTGACCGGCCGGGGCCTGGAAGCGGTCATGCCCCTGCTGTCGGACCCGACGCTGCCCCGTCCCGACTACGTGATCTGCGACGTCGGCGCGACCGTGGTGGACGGCCATACGCTGCAGCCGGTACATCCGCTGCAGGGCGACATCGACGCGCGCTGGCCCGGGGAGCACGCGGTCGCGGACCTGATCGACGGCTTCGAGGGCCTGGTCCGGCAGGACGTCCCCCAAGAGCGACGCTGCTCCTATTTCTGCGACCCGTCGACGCTGGCGGGCATCCGCGAGGACATCGAGGCCGCTGCCGGCGAACTGGGCTGCTCGGTGCTGTATTCGGCCGATCGCTACCTCGACATCCTGCCGCCCGACACCGACAAGGGCCGCACGCTCGTCGCACTCGCCGACCACCTCGACGTGCCCCACGCGAAGGTGCTGGTCGCGGGCGACACGCTCAACGACCTGTCGATGTTCACCGCCGGCTTCCAGGGCGTCGCGGTCGGTGAGTCGGAGAAGGCGCTGACCCGCGCCACCCGCCAGCTGGCCAACGTCCTCCACGCCAAGGCGCCGGGTTGCGGCGGGATCCTGCAGGCGATCCGCCACTTCAAGCTGCTGCCCGAGGAGGACCTGAAGCTCAGCACGCCGGCGTCGAGGAACTTCGGCAAGTCCGACCTGGTGATGGTCTACCACCGGCTGCCCTACGAGGAGTACATGGAGGATGGCGAGCTGAAGCGGCGCCAGCCGCGTTCGCCCAACGGGATCATCCCCAGCCTGCTCGGCTTCTTCGCCGGCGGTCGCAAGGGCTCCTGGGTGGCCTGGAGCATCGACGACCCCAAGCGTGGCACGTTCGAGACCCACACCGACGTCGACCGAGAGCGCTACCCCAACCTCACCGCCGCGCGCGTGGCGCTGAGCAAGTCCGAGGTGGACGCGTTCTACAAGCGCTTCTCCAAGGAAGCGTTCTGGCCGATGCTGCACACGTTCTGGGAGCGCGCGCGCTTCCGCGAGAGCGACTGGCGCATCTTCCTCAAGGTCAACCGCAAGTTCGCCGAAGCCGCGGCGGCGGAGTCCGCGCATGGCGCGACGGTCTGGCTGCACGACTACAACCTGTGGATGGTCCCGGCCTACCTGCGTGAGATGCGCCCGGACCTGAAGATCGCCTTCTTCCACCACACCTACTTCCCCTCCGCCGACGTGTTCAACGTGGTCCCGTGGCGCCGCGAGATCCTCGGCAGCCTGCTGCAGTGCGACTACATCGGCTTCCACATCCCCCGCCAGGTCGAGAACTTCGTCGACGTGGTCCGCGGCGCGATGCCGTTCGAGACCGTGTCGCGCGAGGGCTGCGCGCCGCGCTTCCTGACCTACGGCTGCGCGGTCGGACTGGACCGCATGACCACCGCGATCCGGGTGGGCGATCGCCTGGTGTCGCTGGGCGCGCATCCGGTGGGCACCGACATGGGCCGGATCCGCGGGATGCTGTCGCGGGGCGAGGTCCGCGATCGCATCGAGCACATCCGGATGGAGTTCCATGGCCAGAAGCTGGTGCTGTCGATCGAACGCCTGGACTACACCAAGGGCTCGCTGGAGAAGCTGCTGGCCTTCGAGCGCCTGCTGGAGGAACGGCCCGAACTGCGCGGCACCATGACCCTGCTGATGGTCTGCGTGCCCGCCGCGCAGGAAATGACCGTCTACCGGCAGCTGCAGACCCAGATCGAACAGGCGGTGGGTCGCATCAATGGCCGCCACTCACGGCTCGACTGGACGCCGGTGCGCTTCTTCGCGCGCGGGCTGCCTTTCGACCAGGTGGTGGCCCATTACGCCGCCGCCGACGTCATGTGGATCACTCCGCTGCGCGACGGCCTTAATCTGGTGTCCAAGGAGTTCATCGCCGCCCACGGCATCGAGGGCAGCGCCGGCGTGCTCGTGCTGTCGGAATTCGCCGGCGCCGCGGCCGAGCTCAAGGGGGCGGTGCTGACCAACCCGCACGACACCGCCGACCTGATGCTGGGGCTGGAGCAGGCGCTGGCGATGCCCGCCGCCGAGGCGGAATCCCGCCAGCGCCAGCTGTTCGACATCGTCGAACGCTACGACGTCGAACGCTGGGGCAAGGATTTCCTGGACGCCGTTGAGGCCGCCGGCAGCGGCATGCGTGGGCACGTGTACGAGCTGGAGCGCGACTGAGCGCGAGCCCGTCCCAGCCTCCCCCTTCGCCTGCAGCGAAAGGGGAGGAATTGCGCGACTCACCAGAACGCCACGATCACGATCGCCGTCAACGCGGTCACCGCCGCCGCGCCCCATCGGATCGGAGCCGATGCGCGGGGCGCCGTCGCCGCGTCGACCACGGCCAGCTGCCCGGCACCTGGACGCGCCGGGCTGGCCGCCTGCCAGCCCACCGCCGCCAGCAGGGTCACCGCCAGCAGGACCCCGGCGACGAGGGTGAAGTGGAGCTGGATCCAGCCCGCCTGGCTGGCAATGAACCAGGCGAGGCTCACGGCGTGGCCGGTCACCAGCGCGCGCAGCGCGGGGCCGGCGGCGAGCTTCTTCCACCACAAGCCCAGCACGAACACCGCCACCAGCGG
>JAUIJO010000189.1 GCA_030431185.1 Gammaproteobacteria bacterium
AACGGTGCGTCCCCGGGTGCATCCAGGACGGCCAGCGGCAGTCCGATCTCGTTGTTGCGGTTGCCCGGCGTGGCGTACGTGCCCGGGGCGGCCCGCTGCATGATCGCCGTGACCAGCGCCTTGACGCTGGTCTTGCCGTTGCTGCCGGTGATCGCGATGACCTTGCCCCGGCGTTCGGCCTGGACGAAGGCGGCCAGGTCGGCCAGCGCGCGCTCGGTGTCGGCCACCACAACCTGCGGCAGGGGGATGTCCAGCACGCGTGACACCAGGGCGGCGACCACGCCCGCTTCCGCGGCGGCGGCGACATGGTCGTGCCCGTCGAAGTTCGGCCCCCGGATGGCCACGAACAGCGCCGCGCCGGCGTCCGGCAAGGCGCGGGTGTCGGTCGCCAGCACGTCGACCACGCGGTCCTCGCCCTGGAGCCGTCCCCGGGTGGCACGGGCGATCGCTGACAGCGGCATCGGCGTCATGCGCGGGCCTCCAGGGCGTCCTGCGCGACGCGCGTGTCGTCGAAGGGATGGCGCACGCCGTCGACCTCCTGGTAAGGCTCATGGCCCTTGCCCGCGATCAGCACGATGTCTCGACGGCCGGCTTCGGCGATCGCACGGCCGATCGCCAGCCGGCGATCGCGCTGGACGTGGATCCCGTCCCGCTTCGCGAAGCCGGCGAGTATGTCCGCCACGATCGCGTCGCCATCTTCGCCGCGCGGGTTGTCGTCGGTGACGAACACCACGTCGGCGTGGCGCTCGGCGATCGCCGCCATCTGCGGCCGCTTGCCGGTGTCGCGCTCGCCACCGCAGCCGAAGACGCACAGCAGGCGGCCGGCCGCGTGGCCGCGCAGGGAGGTCAAGGCCTGCTCCAGCGCGTCGGGGGTGTGCGCGTAGTCGACCACCACCAGGGGCCGCACGCCATCGCCGCCCAGGCGGTTCATGCGCCCATGGATGGGCTCCAGCTGCGACAGCACCTGCGCGATGCGCGATGGCGCTTCGCCGAGGGCCCACAGGGCGCCCGCGACGGCCAGCAGGTTGTCGACGTTGAAGCGCCCCAGCAGGGGCGAGATCACCGGATGGGACTCGCCGTCGAGCCGCAGGTCCCAGGCCCGCACGTTGGCGCTGGGGTTGTCGTGCGAGCTGCAGGCCACCGCGGCCAGGCCGTCATCCAGCGACGCCAGCAGGTCGCGGCCGAACACGTCGTCGATGTTGATCACCGCCGCTTTCAGTTCCGGCCACTCGAACAGGCGGGCCTTGGCCGCGCCATAGGCGACCATGTCGCCGTGGTAGTCGAGGTGGTCGCGGGTGAGGTTGGTGAACACGCCCACGTCGAAATGGACGCCGGCGGCGCGCCCCTGGTCGAGGGCGTGCGAGCTGACCTCCATCGCCAGCGCCTCGGCACCGGCATCGCGCAACTCGGCGATCAGCCCGTGCAGGCGCAGCACCAGCGGCGTGGTGAAGCCGGTCGCCACGGCCTGGCCGTAGAGGCCGGCGCCGAGCGTGCCGATCGTCGCGCTGTTCGTGCCCAGCAGCGTCCAGGCCTGTGCAAGCAACTGGACGGTCGAGGTCTTGCCGTTGGTCCCGGTCACGCCGACCACGTCCATGCCGGCGCTCGGCCGTCCATGGAAGCGGTCGCCCATCTCGCCCAGGCGCGCGCGCAGGCCGGGGACGGCAATCGCGTCCGGCGGCGCCGGGAGGTCGTCGGGTGCGGGCGGCTCGAACAGGACCGCGGCGGCGCCCTTGGCCCGCACCTCGTCGGCGAAGGCCAGGCCGTGCGTACCGAAGCCGGCGATCGCGACGAAGGCGTTGCCGGCCGTCAACTCGCGGCTGTCCATCACCAGGCCATTGATGGCCAGGTCGGCGGGGACGGCGTCGACGTCGGGCAGCAGCTCGGCCAGTCGCATGGTCGTCATGGCGTGCCCCCCTGCGCACCGGCGCGCGGCACGGCGGCGGCCAGCGGCGGCGTGGCCGGACTGCGCCGGGCGTCTTCCTCGGCCTGGGCGGCGAGCCAGGTCTCGATGTCGTCGGGCGGCACGTCCATCAGGCGCAGGGCGCCGTCCATGACGTTCTTGAACACCGGCGCCGACACCAGGCCGCCGAAGTAGCCCTTGGCGGGATCGGGATCGTCGATCACCACGACCATCGAGAAGCGCGGGTTCTCCACCGGCACCAGGCCGGCGAAGAAGGAGATGTAGCGCCGCGAGTAACCGCCGCTGGCGTTGTACTTGCGCGCGGTGCCGGTCTTGCCGGCGACGTGGTAGCCCAGGATCGCCGCCTGGGTGGCGGTGCCACCGGGCTCGGTCACGGTCTGCATCATGTGCAGCACTTCGCTGGCGATGGTCGGGTCCAGCACCTGCCGGGCCTCGTTGCGCTGGCCCTTGACGAAGGTCGGGGCGATCAGGTGGCCGCCGTTGCCGAGCGCGGCGTAGGCCGCGGCGATCTGCAGCGGCGTGGCCGACAGGCCGTATCCGTAGGACATGCCCTGCTTGGTCGTGCCGTACCAGCTCGCGCTGCCGGGCACCGGCAGCACGCCCGAGGACTCGCCCGGGAAGCCACTGTGGGTGCTGCTGCCGTACCCCATGCGGCGCAGGAAGTCGTAGAAGACCTTGTCGTCGATGCGATGGACGATCTTCGCCGCGCCCACGTTGGAGCTCTTGCGGATCACGCCCGTGGTGTCGAGCACGCCGTAGTTGCGATGGTCGGTCGTGCGGTAGCGGCCGTTGGGGATCCAGCCCGGGTTGGTGTCGAACACGCTGGTGGGGGTGATCGCGCCCGACTCCAGGCCGATCGCCACGGTCAGGGGTTTCATCGTCGAGCCCGGCTCGATCACGTCGGTCACCGCGCGGTTGCGGCGGGTATCCGCGCCCTGCCCGCCCAGTGCGTTCGGGTTGTATGTCGGCAGGTTGGCCATCGCCAGGATCTCGCCGGTGGCGACGTCCAGCACGACCGCCGAACCGCTGCTGGCGCCGGTGCGCTCGAGCGCCTTCCGCAGCTCGCGGAAGGTCAGGTACTGGATGCGGCGATCGATGGTCAGGTTGAGGTCGTGGCCCGGCTGCGCGGCTTCGATCAATTCCACGTTCTCGACGATCCGCCCGCGGCTGTCGCGGATCACCCGCTTGCTGCCGGGCTTGCCCTTGAGCCACTCGTCGAACGCCAGCTCGAGTCCTTCCTGCCCGTTGTCGTCGACATTGGTGAAGCCCAGCACGTGCGACAGCGCCTCGCCCTGGGGGTAGAAGCGCCGGAACTCGCGCTGCGAGTACACGCCGGGGATCTCGTGGGCGAGGATGGCCTGCGCCTGGTCGGGGTTGATCCGGCGCTTGAGGTACATGAACTCGCGGGTCGCGCGCTGGCTGATGCCGCGCATCAGCTCGTCGGCGGGCACGCCGAGGGCCTCGGCGAGCTCGGGGATGCGATCGGGCGCCTCCACCAGTTCCTGCGGGTTGCCCCACACCGATTCCACCGGTGTCGACACCGCCAGCGGTTCCCCGTTGCGGTCGGTGATCATCCCGCGCGAGGTCGGGATCTCGATCTCGCGCAGGATCCGCTCGTCGCCCTGCTTGCGGTAGAACTCGCTGTTGACGACCTGCAGGGTGAACGCACGCGCCACCAGCGCGAGCGAGCACAGCCCCATCACGCCGCCGACCAGCAGCAGCCGGTGGCGCGGGTTGTATCGGGCACGATTGCTGCGCGGCCGCCCGCCGTTGCGGCCGCCTTCACGGCGCGCGCGCAGCCACTCGCCCAGGCGCTCGCCCAGGCCGGGGTTTCTCGAAGGACGCCGGCTCACGGACGCACCACCACGATCTCGGGGCCTTCGGGGAACTTCATCCCCAGGCGGTCACGCGCGACCTGGTCGATCCGGTTGCTCTCCGCCCAGGTGGCCTGCTCCAGCTGCAGGCGGCCAAATTCGATGTCGAGCTCGTCGCGGGCTTTCTCCAGCCGCGTGAGTTGCACGAACAGCTGGCGGTTCTCGTGGCGCGCATAGACCACGGCCAGCGCACTCAGCAGGTTCGCGGCGACCAGCACCACCAGGGCCAGGCGCAGGCTCATGCGCCACCCCCGGACGGCCCGTCGTCCAGTTTTTCCGCCACGCGCAGCACGGCGCTGCGGGCCCGCGGATTGCTCGCGGTTTCGTCGTCGCCGGCCCGGATCGCGCCCCCGATGGCCCGCAGGCTGGGGGTGAAAGCCTGTTCGACGGGCATCCGGCGATTGGCCGGCGGGGCCTTGGCGCGGGCGTTGATGAAGCGCTTGACGATGCGGTCTTCCAGCGAATGGAAGCTGATGACCGCCAGTCGGCCACCGGGCTTGAGTCGCGCCATCGCCGCGTCCAGCCCCAGCTCGAGGTCGGCGAGCTCGCGGTTGATGAAGATGCGGATGGCCTGGAAGCTGCGCGTGGCGGGGTGGATCCGGCCCTTGTCCGATTTCGACTCGCCGCGCGGCATCACCCGGGCGATCAGCTCGGCCAGCTGGGCGGTGCGCAGCAGCGGGGTGGCGTCGCGGTCGGCCACGATGGCGCGCGCGATGCGGCGGCTCTGGCGCTCCTCGCCGTAGGTCCACAACACGTCGGCGATCTCGCGCTCGTCGGCGCGGGCCAGCCACCCGGCCGCGCTCTCGCCGCTGTCGGGATCCATCCGCATGTCCAGCGGACCGTCCTTGCTGAAGCTGAAACCCCGCTCGGCGACGTCGAGCTGCGGCGAGGAGACGCCCAGGTCGAAGAGCACGCCGTCGAGGCCGCCGGCAGTGGCCTCCCAGTCCGCCAGCGCGGCGAAGCTGCCACGGAAGATCGCCACGCGCGGGTCCGCCGCGAACTCGCGTTCGGCCACGGCAATCGCGTCGGGATCCTTGTCCATCACCAGCAGCCGGCCTCCCGGGCCGAGTTGTCCAAGCACGCCGCGTGCGTGTCCTCCACGCCCGAACGTGCCATCCAGGTAGGCTCCATCCCCGACAATGCGCAGCCCGTCCAGCACCTGCGCGTACATCACGGGAAGGTGGCCGGATGACGCGTTCGCGCGCTCCATGCCACCTCCCGTCATAGCTGCAGGTCGAGCAGTTCGTCGCTCAGATCATCGTCAGACACGGTCTGCCGGATCTGCGCGTGGTGCGCCTGCTCGCTCCACAGTTCGAATTTCTCGCCCATCCCCAGCAGGACGGCCTTCTTCTCGATGCCGACCGCCGAGCGATGACTGGCGGGGACGGTGATCCGTCCGTTGCCGTCCAGCTCGACGAAGGTCGCCGCGCCCACCAGCTTGAGCTGGAGGTTGCGGTTGACCTTCTTGGCCTTGGGCAGCTTGTTGACCTGGTCGCGCACGCGCTCCCAGACCGCTTGCGGGTACAGGTACAGGGAGCCGGACTCGAAGGGGTTGTAGGTGATCACCAGGCGGTTGCCGCATTCGGACGCGACGAGTTCGCGATGGGCGGTGGGCACCGCCAATCGGCCCTTGTCGTCAATCGTGATGGCGGTCTCGCCCTGGAACATCGATTCACCTGTTGGAGCCCGCCTCTGCGGGCGGGTCTGCCTGTCGATGGAAACGCCCAAGCGGGGCGCGTCCGGCCACGAAAAACCACAAAAAACCCGGCTTTCCCTCGGATGTCCACCTTAGGCACGCCCCCAAGGGTTGTCAACAAGTTTTCCGGCGCATTTTCACTAGGCACATCAAGGGCTTGCGGAACACTTCACAGACTTGTTCAAGACTTATCCACTAAGCCTTGTTTAGTCTCATATTTTGAGACTGACCCGGCCCGTGCGAGCGTGTGAAGACTGGTT
>JAUIJO010000190.1 GCA_030431185.1 Gammaproteobacteria bacterium
TGAGACCCGTGCGTTCACCATCGTCTTCGCCGGTGCCTTGCCCGGCAGCCAGGTCGTGCCACGGGCGCCGGCGTCGCCGCGCGGCTCGCAACGGGTGGTGGCGCTCGTCGCCGACGGGCAGCCGGGGCAGTACAAGTACGACATCCACGCCAACGGGCATCGCCTGGATCCGGTCATCATCATCGACCGTTGAGGCTCAGGCGATCGCCTGCGCGTGCAAGGCCTGTCGCACCGGCGCGAAACTGCGCCGGTGCGCGGGACAGGGCCCGTGGTGGGCGAGGGCGGCCAGGTGGGCGGCCGTGGGATAGCCCTTGTGGGCATCGAAGCCGTACACCGGGAACGCCGCGTGCAGCTCCTGCATCCACCGGTCCCGCGACACCTTGGCCAGGATCGAGGCGGCCATGATCGCCGGTTCACGCGCATCGCCGCCCACCAGGGCCTCGCCCGGGCAGGGCAGCCCGGGCGGCAGCATGTTGCCGTCGATCCGGGCCAGTCGGGCCGCCGGGCGCAGCGCCGCGACCGCACGGCACATGCCGGTCAACGTGGCCTGGAGGATATTGATCCGGTCGATCTCGTCGGCCGGGACGAGCTCCACGTGCCAGGCCAGCGCCCGCGCCTGGATCAGCGGGAAGAGGGCTTCGCGGCGCTTCAGGCTCAGTTTCTTGGAGTCGTCCAGGCCCTCGATGGGGCGGCCGGGATCGAGGATGACCGCGGCCACCGCCACCGGTCCGGCCAGCGGGCCCCGTCCGGCCTCGTCGACACCGGCCACGTGCAGGATGCGCGCCGTCGACGCGAACAGGTCGCCGCACAGGCTCATGCCGGATCCTCGAGCAGCCCGGCGATCGCCCGGGCCGCTTCGCGGGAGGCATCGCGCCTGAGCTGCTGGTGTATCTCGCGGAAGCGCGGGAGCAGCGCGTCGCCCGCGGCCGGTTCGCGCAGTGCCAGCACGGTGGCCGCCGCCAGCGCCTCGGCGCTGCAGTCGTCCTGCATCAGTTCCGGCACCACCGCCTCGCCCGCCAGCACGTTGGGCAGCGCATAGTGGTCGACCTTGAGCAGGCCCAGGCCCTTGACGATGCGGTAGGTCAGCGGCGCGACCTTGTAGCCGACCACCATCGGACGCTTCGCCAGCATCGCTTCCAGCGTCGCCGTGCCCGAGGCCAGCAGGATCGCGTCGCTGGCGATCATCGCCCGCCGCGCCTGGCCATCGATCAGACGTGCTTCCGGAAAGCCGGCCAGCAATGGCTCCAGGGCGGTGCGGCATGCGGCGTTCGCCGCCGGCACCACCACCTGCAGGCCCGGGATGGCCTGGGCGACGTGGCGTGCGGCCTCGATGAAGGTGCTGCCCAGGCGGTCGATCTCGCCCAGCCGCGAGCCGGGCAGCACCGCCAGCACCGGTCGTCCCGGCGCCAGCCCGAGGCGCTCGCGCGCGGCGTCGCGGTCGGGTTCCAGCGGCATTTCGTCGGCGAGCGGATGGCCGACGAAACGGGCGTCGACGCCATGGCGCGCGTAGATCGGCGGCTCCATCGGGAACAGGCACAGCACGCGGTCGGCGGACTGTCCGATCGTCGCGGCCCGTTTCTCGCGCCAGGCCCACACCGACGGGCTCACGTAATGCACGGTGCGCGGCTTGCCGTCCCCGGAGCGATGCCGTTTCAGCCAGCGCTCCACGGGCAGGTTGAAATCCGGGGCATCGATGCCGACGTAGACGTCCGGCCGCCAGTCGAGCAGGCGACGCCGCAGCGTGCGTCGCAGCTTCAACAGGCGGGGCAGGTGGCGCAGGACTTCCGCCAGGCCCATCACCGCCAGTTCGTCGGCGTCGTGCCAGGCGTCCAGGCCGGCCGCGCGCATCCGCGGACCGCCGATACCGGCGAACACGGCGTCCGGATACCGCTCGCGCAGCGCGTCGATGAGTCCCGCGCCGAGCAGGTCGCCCGAGGCTTCGCCGGCCACCAGGGCGATGCGCATGGGAGCGTGGGCGTCGTGGGAAGCGGCGGTCGGATCCAAGGCTGGCACGGTCGAACGGACAAGGTCGCCAGTGTGCCCGAAGCGGCCGTCGCGCGCAGGGCGATGCGCATGGGCCGTGCCCGTCGCCGGCGTCTCCGGAGCAGGCCGGGCCGGGCGCCCGGCGGCTGCGTCAGCGCAGCAGCGGGCGCTCGCCGCTGTCGATGAAGTCGAGCAGCGCGCGCACGTCCTCGCTCTCCCCGGCGATCTCGACCAGCTTCCCCCGCGCCTCCTCAAGCGAGCCGCCCGCGACATACAGGGCGCGGTAGGCGCGCTTGATCGCGCTGATCCGGCCGCTGTCGAAGCCGCGGCGCTTGAGGCCTTCGCTGTTGATGCCGCGCGGCCGTCCGTAGCCGTCCTGGGCGACCATCACGAAGGGCGGCACGTCGCCGTTGACGAACGCGCCCATCCCAATGAACGCATGCGCGCCGATCCGGCAGAACTGGTGCACGCCGGCGAAGCCGCTGAGGATCACGTGGTCGCCCACGCTGACGTGGCCGGCGAGGGTGGCATTGTTGGAGAACACGCAATGGTCGCCCACGATGCAGTCGTGGGCCACGTGCGTGTAGGCCAGCAGCCAGTTGTCGTTGCCGATGCGGGTGAGGCCCCCGCCGGTGCCGGTGCCGCGGTTGATGGTGACGAACTCGCGGAACGTGTTGCGATCGCCGATGACCAGCTCGACCCGCTCGCCGGCGAACTTCTTGTCCTGCGGCTCGCCGCCGATCGCGCAATGGCCGATGAAGCGGTTGTCGCTGCCGATCGTCGTCGGCCCGGCGACCGAGCAATGGGGGCCGAACTCGCAGCCATCCCCCACCACGACATCGTCGCCGACGTGGCAGAACGCACCGATCCGCACGCCCTTGCCCAGTCGGGCGCCGGCCTCGACGACGGCGGTGGGATGGATCGCCGCGTCCATGCTCAGGACTTGACCTCGGCGCAGAGGATGTCGGCGCAGGCCGCCTGTTCGCCATCGACGCGGGCGACGCCGCAGTACAGCGCCATGTTGCGGATGGTGCGCTTGAGGGTCACCTCCAGCTCCAGGCGATCGCCCGGCACCACCATGCGCGAGAACTTCGCGTTGTCGATCTTCACCAGGTAGAACAGCTTGCCATCGGTGTTGCCGTTGTTCGACAGCTGGGTCAGCAGGCCACCGGCCTGCGCCAGGGCCTCGATCACCAGCACGCCGGGCATGACCGGGTGGTTGGGGAAATGGCCATTGAAGAAGTGCTCGTTGATGGTCACGTTCTTGTAGGCGAGCACGCGCTTGTGCGGATCCAGTTCCGTCACCCGGTCGACGAGCAGGAACGGGTAGCGGTGCGGGATCAGCGCCTGGATGGCGGTGACGTCGATCGGCAGTTGTACGGTCGAACTCATCGATGTTTCCTTGCTGGGTCGGGCCCGCCATGGCACCCCGCGGGGCGGCGCATGCCGGTGGGTGCGTCAGGACTCCGCGCGCGGCACGCGACGGGCGAGCGCATCGAGCTGCTTGAAGCGGGCGGCGTTCTTGCGCCAGCTTCGATTGTCCATCAATGGGGTGCCGGATGAATACTCGCCGGGCTCGCGTATCGAGGCCGTGACCAGGCTCATCGCGGTGACGACGACGCGGTCGCATACCTCGATGTGCCCGACGATGCCCGCACCGCCGCCAATCAGGCAATAACGGCCGATCCGCGCGCTGCCGGCCACCGCCACGCAGCCCGCCATCGCGGTGTGGGCGCCGACATGGACGTTGTGGCCGATCTGGATCTGGTTGTCGAGGCGAACGTCGTCGCCCAGCACGGTGTCCTCGATCGCCCCGCGGTCGATGCAGGTGTTGGCGCCGATCTCGCAGTCGCTGCCGACCTGCACGCCGCCCAGTTGCGGCACGTTGAGCCAGCGCCCCTCGTCCATCGCCAGTCCGAAGCCATCGGCGCCGAGCACGGCACCGGGATGGATGCGGACGCGTTCCCCCAGGCGCACGCGGGTCACCAGGGTGACCCGGGCGACCAGCTCGCTGCCGGCGCCGACCACGCAGTCCTCGCCGATCACGCAACCCGGTCCGACCGCGGCCCCGGCCTCGATGCGGCTGCGGGCGCCGACGCTGACGAAGGGGCCCACGTGGGCGTCGGGCGACACTTCGGCGCTGGGATCGATGGCCGCGGAGGGATGGATGCCGGCCGGTCGCTCGGGCCGTGGCGCGAACAGCGCGGCGATCCGCGCAAACGCGGAGTAGGGGTCGCGTGCGACCAGGGCATTGCCCTCGAAGCCGTCCGCGTCCGCCGCTCGCATGACCACCAGCCCGGCCCGGGTCGCGGCAAGCTGGCCGCGGTACTTCGGGTTGGCGAGGAAGGCGAGCTGCCCCGGGCCCGCCGAGGCCAGGGTGCCCACCCCTTCGATCCGTACATCCGGCCGCCCGTGGACGCCGAGGCCGAAGCGTTCGGCCAGTCCGGCTGCCGTGTGGGAGGTCGCGCTCATGCCCGGCGTGGTTCCGATGGGGATTCCGGCGGCGTCAGAACGCGCCGCCGAAGGTGAACTGCAGGCGTTCGATCTCGTCGTCGTCTTCCTTCTTGAAGGGATACGCATAGCTGATCGAGATCGGGCCCATCGGCGACCGCCACAGCAGCGCGATGCCCGCCGATGCGCGCAACTCGCCGGCATCGAAGGAATCCACGTCGCGGAACACGTTGCCGAAGTCCACGAAGGAGGAGACGCGTGCGCCCGGGCTGTCGAACAGCGTCGGGAAGATCATCTCGAAGGAACCCACGGTCTTGAACGCGCCGCCGACAGGCTGGTCGTAGGAGCTGCCTGCGAACGGTGTCTCGCGCGGACCCAGGGTGTTGTCGCGGAAGCCGCGCACCGATCGCACGCCGCCGGCGTAGAAGTTCTCGAAGAAGGGCAGGCCGTCGGCGGTCAGGGTCTCGACGTAATCGGGCGAGTCGGTCTCGCAGGGCTCGGTCGGGTCGGGACCCGGGACGTAGGTGTCCAGTATGCCGTCGCCATCGGTGTCGACGGCCGAGCCGGCGGTGTAGCACACGTTCCGCACCACCGCGTCCTGGTAGCTGTCGCCATAGCCCAGTTCGGCACGGGTGTTGAGCACCAGCCAGCGCGAGACCGGCCAGTACTTGGAGATGTTGTAGTTGATCTTGAAGTACTCGACCGTCGAGCCGGGCAACGTCGCCTCCAGCCACAGGCGCTGGGTGGTGCCGCGCGTCGGGGTCAGGGCGTTGTTGAGGGTGTTGCGCGCCCAGCCGATCTCGCCGCGCCAGGCGTGGAAGGTGCGCTGGCCGATCGCGTCGATGTAATCGACGATCGATTCGGGCGTCTGGCCGCGGAAGGCGGTGATGGTGTTCTTGTCGATGCCGAACAGGCCGGTGATCGAACCGGTCTCGGTGATCGGGATCCCGAAGACCGCCTGCGCGGCGCCGTTCTCGCTGTTGTACTGCGCGGTGTTGTACTCGCCGTAGTCGTAGTCGCGGAACCACAGGTTGTAGCCCAGCGAAACGCCGCTGTCGGTGAAGTAGGGATTGACGTAGGAGAAGTCGTAGCGGTTGTAATAATCGCTGCGCTGCGCCTGCACCGTCATGCGGTTGCCGGTGCCCAGGAAGTTGTTCTGCGACAGCTGCACCTGCGCGCTCAGGCCGCCGAGCTGCGAATAGCCCAGGCCGAACACGAAGCTGCCGGAGGTGGTTTCCTTCAGGTTGTAGACCACGTCGACCTGGTCGTCGCTGCCGGGCACCGGCTGCGTCTCGACGTCGACGGTCTCGA
>JAUIJO010000191.1 GCA_030431185.1 Gammaproteobacteria bacterium
GGCATCGGCCATCATCACGCCGATCCTGATCGCGGTCTGGCTGGCATTCGCCGGCGGCATGGCGGTGTTGAGCGCAGCGTTCGGCGGCCACTGACGGCGTTCCGGCCACAGGCCGGGGAAAGGGCCCGCCGGGAACATGGCAGGCAGGCGACGCACGAACGCATGGGCCGACCGGCCGTCACGCAAGAACGGCTTCAGTTGACGTAGCCGGCGATCACCAGCAGGGCGAGCAGTGCCAACCAGGCGAGCAGGGTGCGCCAGATCAGGCTCATCGCGTCGCGCAACTCGGGCAACTCGCCCAGCACGTCGATCCGCGGGAGCGCGCCCTCCCCATCGGCGCCGACGTCGGCATAGTCGCCCACCTCCTCGGCCAGCTCGCTGCGCACGCTGGCGCGGCCCACCGCGCCCAGGAAGTCGATGCGGAAGGCGAACGACGCGCCGCCGCTGTCGCGCCATGCCGCGAGCACCGTGTCGAAATTGCCCACGATGGCCAGCGCCAGCGTCATCAATTGCGCGACGGGCCACTCGAGCGCGGTCAACAGGGTGCGCGCGCCCTCCATGGTGCCGGCAGGCAGCGCGCGCGCATGCTCGCCGTGCGCGGCCACGACGGTGAGCCGATACATCAGCGCGCCGAACGGACCGAGCAGGAGGAACCAGAACAGCACGCCGAACCAGCGCCGCAGGGCGTTGAGGAACACCGCGTCGACCAGCACGCCGCCTTCCAGGGAAGGCGCTTCGCCATCGGGCCACAGGCGCGACGCCGCGACGCGGCGCGAGGCGACATCCGGGGCCTGCACGATCGCTTCCACGTCCAGGTCCAGGTCGCGCGGTCCCCAGGTGTAGAACAGCACCGCGATGCCGAACAGCAGGCTGGCCAGGCCGAACATGGCGCCGTCGAGCGCATGCTGGAACAGCGCGACCAGGAGCAGCGGAGGCAACAATGCGAACAGGATGCCCCACGGGCCGCGCCACAGGCTGCCCTCGTCGAAGCGACCGTCCAGCCAGCGCAGCCAATCCCCGAACCAGCCGTACGAGCGCACGGCCGCGGCCAGCGGCTGCGCCAGATGGCCCAGCACGAGCGCGACCACGGTGGCGATCAGGGTAACGGACATAGGAACGGGGGCTCCGGCACGACGCGTTGGTGCGTCGATGGATTCTAGCCTGCCCGACGTGATCGATTCATGCTGCGGAACGGCGAAACCGCGATCGTCCGGCGATTTCGCGCGGCGTCAGCGCGCGGAACGCTCCGCCTGCAGCTGGCGCCACCACTGTTCGATCAGCCAGCGCGAGATCGAGATCGACGGCGAAAGCAGCGGGCTTTCGCCGTCATCGACGCCATCGAGGGCGTGCTGGCGTGCCCGGGAAATCTCCTCGAACGAGAACCAGCGCGCGTGCTCCAGCTCGTCGCCGATCCGCGGCTCCGCCGGGACCGCATCGGCCATGAAACCCAGCATGAGCTGCCCGGGGAACGGCCAGGGCTGTGATGCGCGGTAGTGGCATCGGGTGACCTGGAGTCCGGTTTCCTCTTCGACCTCGCGCGCCACGGCCTGCTCCAGCGACTCGCCCGGCTCGACGAAGCCGGCGATCACCGACCATCGCCGCGCCGGCCAGTTCGCCTGCCGGCCCAGCAGGAGGCGTTCGCCGTCGCTGACGGCGACGATCACCGCCGGATCGGTGCGCGGATAGTGCTCCTGCCCGCACCCGCTGCAGCGCCGCACCCAGCCACCCCGATCCACCGCGGTCTCCGCCCCGCATGCACCGCAATGCCGATGTTGCCGGTGCCAGTGCTGGAGGGCGCGGGCCTGGGCGAAGATGGCGGCATCCTGCATCGGCCACAGCGCGGCGGCGGTGCGCAGGTCGACCCGTTCCGGCGCCTGGTAGGCCACCAGGTCGGCCTCCAGGGCGAACCAGGCCTGGCCGTCGGACGCGAGTCCGAGGAAGGTCGCCACCCCGCTCCCCCCCGCGCCCTGGGTGATCTCGTCGCCCGTGGGCGCGGCGAGCCGGCGCGCGTCGTCGGCGAGCGCATGGCCGTTGGCGTCGAGCAGGACCAGGCGCGCCCGGGGCCAGAGCGCATCGAGTGCGGCGTTGTCGCTCCGGAGCCGGTCGGCGCGGTCGAAGCCCTGCGCGGGCAATTCGCCCGCCACCGTGGGGGTGAAGGCGAACGCGTCCGTCATGGCGCCCCGCCGGCCCAACGACACCGTCCGCGGCCGGCAACGCCCATGGGACTCAGGCCGAGAACGAGGAGCCGCAACCGCACGTGGTCTTGGCGTTCGGATTGCGGATCACGAACTGGGCGCCGTGCAGGCTCTCGGTGTAGTCGACTTCGGCCCCCATCAGGTATTGCAGGCTGAGCGGGTCGACCAGCAGGGTGACGCCATCGGTCTGCACGGCGAGATCGTCCTCGGCCTGCGCCTCGTCGAACTCGAAGCCGTACTGGAAGCCGGAACAGCCTCCGCCCTGGATATACACCCGCAACTTCAGCTGCTCGTTGCCCTCCTCCGCGATCAGCTGGCGCACTTTCGCGGCGGCCGCCGACGTGAACTGCAAGGGGCGGTCGAGCGACTGGTAGCCGGGCGCGGCGTCCGCGGACGCGGTCGGGAGGGGGGTGATGTCCATGGGATCAGGATGGGGCGCGAGCGCCCCGGTTTCAAGCGCGGGCGCTGCGGCGCTTCAGCCCCCGGCGGTCGGTGGCGCGTCTTCCCCGGTGCCGTTGAGGGGCGAGTCGCGCGTGCTGTCGGCCCAGGTGAAGGACTGTTCGACGGCCGCGCCCGATCGCGGCTTCAGTTGCACCTGCACGCGGACGGGTTCGAAGCCCTCGGGCAGGAAGATATCGCCCTCCACCTGCTGGAAGTACTTGAACGAGTACGGCAGACCGGCGGCGGCCTGGTCCTGGCGCAGCATCGACCAGGCCAGCACCTCGCGCTTGCCGTCGCGCGTGCCCTCGATCTGCAGTTGCAGGCCGCCGCTGCTGACCGCGCCGCGGTTGAGGTTCTGGGTCAGGGTGGTGGTGAAATGCCAGGCGGTGTCGCCCTGTGGCTGGAAACGGATGGCATGCACGCTCAGGCCCCGACGCTGCGCGGTCGCGCCCACCAGGCGCTCGTAGAAGGCGACGTCGGCGCGCAGGCCGGCGATCTCCTCGTCGCGCTCGGACAGGGTCCGCTGGACGTCGCGGTTGGCGTCCCGGCTGATCTGGTCGGAGCGCGAGAGCGTCGCCACGCGCTGCGCCAGCACCTCGTTCTGCTCGCGCAGCCGCCGGGCACTGGATTCGCTGATCGCCAGCTGGCTCTTGAGGTCGCCGGACGCCGGGGCGATCACCCGCCACAGGCCCCAGGCGCCGAAGAACAGGGCCAGCACGAACAGCGCGGCAGCGGCCCATGCCGCGCGGCGGCGGAACTCGGGCGACAAGGGCGGATGGGCGTGATGGGTCGGAGCACCGCCCTCCGGCCCGTCGGGCGGTGCCTCGGCCGGAGACGGATCGTCGTGCGGTTTTTCGTCCATCCTCCTGATATAGGAGGCCCGCCGCGAGGCGTCAAGCCGCGCGTGACCGTGGGATGCCGCCGCCGTTCAGTTGGCCGCCCGGCCGGCTCAGGCGGCTTCGGTCAGCGTCTCGCGCTCGACGTAAGGCGCCACCTGGTCGCCCAGCGCGCTGTCGGCATGGATCAGGCGGCCGGTCAGGGTCGCACCGGCGGACATTTCCACGACCTTGTAGTGGACGTTGCCGCGCACGCGCGCCTTGCTCGCCAGTTCGACCCGCTCGGCCGCGTGGACGTCGCCGTGGAGGGTGCCGTTGATCGCCACCAGCGGGGCATGCACCTCGCCCTCGATGACGCCGCTCTCTGCCAGGGTCAACATGGATTTCTCCCCGTCCAGGGCGACGACCTTGCCGATCACGCGGCCCTCGATGAAGAGGCCACCACTGAACTCCAGGTCGCCGCGGATGACGACCTGGGGCCCGATCAGCGTATCGACGTGGCCATCAAGCTGGGCCGGTTTGTTCTTGAACATGCTCAGGATTCCCCTTGTGAAGCCGCGGCCGCGACGGCCGTGGAAGTGACCGCGCGCGCGTCGCCGCCGGCGTCGCCGACCTGCCAGGCCAGCGTCTGGTCGACCGTCTTGTCCCCCGTGTCCAGGCGCACGCGCACGCGCTGGGGCGTGAAGCCCGCCGGCAGCATCACGCTGCCCTTGAGTTGCTGGAAGTAACGGAACGAGTATGCCTGCCCCGCGGCGTCCTGCTTCTGGTGCAGGCGGCCCCAGTCCACCACGGCCAGCTTGCCGTCCTGCACGCCCTCGACCTCGAACTTCAGGCGCCCGGTGCTGACCGCGGCGCGATTGAGGTTCTGGGTCAGCACGATCTCGTAGCGCCAGGTGCCGCCGGCTTCGCGGATGAACTGGCTGGAATGCACGTTGAGGCCCTTGCGCGGCGTGGTGGCGCCCACGAGGCGTTCGTAGAAGGCCACGTCGGCGCGCAGGCCGGCGATCTCCTCCTCGCGCTCGGCGAGGGTGCGCTGCACCTGCTTGTTGGCATCGCGGGTGATCTGGTCGGATTTCTCCAGGATCGCGGCGCGCTGGCGAAGCTGTTCCAGCTCCGAACCCTGGCGGCGCAGGGTGCCTTCCGCCTGCCCGAGCGCCTGGCTGACTTCGGGCAGCCGGGGGGCGGCGATGCTGCGGGTGAGCTGCCAGACCGCCAGCAGGCTGCCGATCCAGGCCAGCAGCACCAATCCCAGCCAAAGCGGGCGCCGGTCCGGACCGGCGCGGACGATGCGATAGCGCGAGGGCGTCTCTTGTCGGGATGTCGGGGTCATGTCCGGCCGCCTGCAGCGCGGCACGCTCCTGCCTCTATACTCAGCGGACATTCTAGCGGGGTCGCGACGATGACTGATGCGCACCTGTTCGCAGTTGGCGTGGTCCTGGCCTGGCTGGCCGGCATCCGCGTGTACCTGACGGTGTTCGGGGTCGGCCTGGCCGGCGCGCTGGGCTGGCTGGACCTGCCGCAGGCCCTGCAGGCCACCCAGTCGCCCTGGGTGCTGGGGGTTTCCGGCGCGTTGGCGCTGGTGGAATTCTTCGCCGACAAGATCCCCGGCGTCGATTCGGGCTGGGACCTGCTGCATACCCTCATGCGCGTGCCCGCCGGGGCCTTCCTCGCCGCGGCGACGCTGTCGCCGGATGGCGACCTGGGCGCGGGCGCGCTGGCCGCGGGCGCGGGGGTGGCCCTGACCAGCCACGTGCTGAAGTCCGGCACGCGGGCCATGCTCAACACCTCGCCCGAGCCCGTCACCAACTGGACCGCTTCGATCGGCGAGGATGTCGCGGTGGTCGGCGCGCTGGGCCTGGTGTTCGCCTACCCGTGGATCACCCTGGGCCTGGTCGTGCTGGTCAGCCTGTCGATCGCGCTGTCGATCTGGTGGGTCTGGCGGAAACTGTTCCGCCGCGCGCCGCGGCCGGCGTCGCCGGCCTGAGGCCCCGCCCCGACGCCCGTCGGACGCCGGTGGCGTGCCGGATCAGCCCTCGAGCTTCTGCGCCAGGTAGTTCGGCTCGCCGATGCGCTCGATCAGCGACAGCTGCGTCTCGATCCAGTCGATGTGCTCTTCCTCGGAGTCGAGGATCTCGGCGAACAGGTCGCGGCTGACGTAGTCCGACACCGACTCGCAGTGGGCGATGGCCTCGCGCAGCAGCG
>JAUIJO010000192.1 GCA_030431185.1 Gammaproteobacteria bacterium
AGGCCTGGCGGGCCAGCGTCGCGCCTTCGGGAGAACGCCTCCCGTCGGCGTCGAGCCTGACCCAGTCGATGGCATGCCGGCCGGGCGTGCGCAGGTGGCCGTCGACCACGTAACCGACCCGGCGATGGCCGCGCGGCCACCGGCTGTCGCTGACCGCGACCCACGGGCCGCCCCGCAACGGTGGCGAAAGCGGGCTGCCGATGGCAGTCGATACGTGGATGGGCGCGCTTTCGATGCGTTGCACGTTCACGTCGCCATCCGCATCGCGCTCGCCGACCTCGATGTGGTGCTCGAGCGCGGCAGGCGGCATGTCGCCGGCATCGAGCGCGATGTCGATGAAGACCACCGCCTCGCCCCCGGGCGGGATCGGGGTGGCCTCGGCGAGCGCCTGCTGGGAACCGGACCGGTCGAGGCGCGCTTCCAGGTTTTCGCCCGCATACCGGGCCAGTACCGCATCGCCGGCCCGCACCTCGACCACGAGCGGGTCCAGTGCCTGTGCCGAGCGGTTCGCCAGGCGCACTTCATGGGACAGCACCTGGCGACCTTCCACGCGCGCCACGATCGGCGCGTGCGGGACGGACGGGGCGAGCGACTCGCCCCCTCCTGCCACCAGGGCGCCGGCCAGCAGCAGTCCCGGCACCAGCAGCATCGCCGGGTGCCCCACCCCTGGCCGGGCGCCGGCGATCACGCCGCCTTGGCGTCCGCCGCCGGGGCCGCGGCCTTCCGGCTTTCGATCCAGCGGTCCACGCGCTTCTCCAGCAGGTCGAGCGGCATGGCGCCGCCGCCCAGCACGGCATCGTGGAAGCCCCGGATGTCGAAGCGATCACCCAGTTCGCCCTCGGCCTTCCTGCGCAGGTCCTGGATCTTGATCATGCCGATCTTGTAGGCGGTGGCCTGGCCGGGGTTGACCAGGTAGCGGCGCACCTCGGACTGGATGGCGGCGTCGGGCACCGAGCTGTTGGCACGGAAGTAGTCGATCGCCTGCTGCTCGGTCCAGCCCTTGGCGTGCAGGCCGGTGTCGACCACCAGACGGATCGCGCGCCACATCTCCGACATCAGGCGACCGTACTCGGCGTACGGGGTCTTGTAGGTACCGGGCATTTCCTTGGCCAGCCACTCCGAGTACAGGCCCCAGCCCTCCGAGTAGGCGGTGCTGCCGTACTGGGTGCGGAACTTCGGGATGCCGGTCAGTTCCTGGGCGATCGAGATCTGCATGTGATGGCCCGGCAGGCCCTCGTGGTAGGCGATGACCTCGAGCTCGGTCTTGGGCATCGCGTTCATGTCCGACAGGTGCGCGTAGTAGACGCCGGGACGCGAGCCATCGGGGGTGGCCGGGTAGTAGTGCTGGGCCGCGCCGTCCTGTTCGCGGAAGGCTTCCACGCGCTTGACCACCAGGTCGGCCTTGGGCAGCAGGCCGAAGTACTCCGGCAGGTGCTGCTTGATGTTGTCGATGTCGGCCGTGGCCTCGTCGATGTAGGCCTGGCGGCCGGCGTCGGTGTTGGGGAACAGGCGCTTGGGATCGGCCTGGACATGCTTGAAGAACGCCTGCAGGTCGCCCTCGAAATCGAACTTCGGCTTCAGCGCGTCGAGTTCGCCGCGCAGGCGCGCGACCTCCTCCAGGCCGAGCTCGTGGATCTGCTCGGCGCTCATGTCGGTGGTGGTGTTCTGCTTGAGCTGGTAGGCGTAGTACGCCGCGCCGTCGGGCTGGGAGGTGCCCACGCCGGTGGCGTCCGCGGCGGCGTTCGGCAGGTCGCCCTCGGCGAAGGCGATGATGCGCTCGTAGGCGGGCTGGACGTGCTCGAGCAGGGCCTTGCGGGCCTCCGCCTTCAGTTCGGTCGCACGCTCGGGGGTGATCGTCCCGGCCTCGGCGAGCGCGTCGGCCTTGGCCTGGGCATCGGCCCACAGGGCGCTGTCGGGGCCATCGGTGAAGGGCGCGCCGGTGATGACCTTCTTCGACTGGTCGATCACGCCCTCGTAGGCGAACTTCGGCGGGCGGATGCCTTCGGCGGTGGCGGCGCGGCCGCGCTCGAGCAGCTGGTCGAAGGCCACCTCCGACTTCTGCAGGCGCGAGACGTAGGCCAGGTAGTCCTTCTCGTCGTCGACCTTGTGGAAGTTGATCATGAACATCGGCAGCAGGTTCTGCGCGCCGTTCATCTGGTCGAAGGGATAGCCGTGCGCGATGAAGGGCAGGCCGTCGCGCGCGTCCTCGTACTGGCGCTTCCACAGGTCCCAGGACAGCTGCGTCTCCGGGTCGAGCCTGTCGTAGTCGAACTTCGATTCCATCGCTTCGACCGAGGCCTTCATCCAGTCGACCTGCTTGCGCGTGCCGGCTTCGGACAGGTCGTCGATCTGGTCGTAGAGGTCCTTGCGGCCCTGGAAGGTCAACTGCAGCGGGCTGAACTGCAACTGCGCCTCGTATTGTTCGTCGAACCAGGCGTTCAGGCGCCTGGATTCGTCCTGGATCTGCTCGGCGGTGGGCGCGGCCTGCTCCGCCGAGGCCGTGGTGTCGCTGCCGGCGGGCTGGGGGTTGCAGGCGGACAGGCCAAGCGCCAGCGCGAGGGCAAGGGTGTTGCGGGCGGACACGATGCGCACGGGCGGATACTCCTTGTCGGGTGATGCCCCATTCTGGGCGCTCGGGCAACCCGATGCCCCCTGTGGATGGTAATGGGTGCCCATGCGGGTACCCTGGCCGTGGCCGGCCTTGTACCGTGGCAGGCGCCGCCCCGACCCTCGCCGCCTTGCCCCGATGCCCGGACCCGCCCTGCCTCCCGCCCTGCGCCGCGTGCCCCGTCCCTGGGCCGCGCTGGCGTACCTGGCGATGCTGGTCGCGGTCATGGCCGTGTTCATGGGCCGGAAGTGGGAGGCCCTGCAAGCCGACGCACTGCTTGCCCTGGCACCGGGCTTCTACTCCCATGCCTCCAACCTGTGCATCGCCTACCTGCTCTATACCGGCATCGGCTATCCGTTCCTCATGGCGGGGGGCCGCCTGCGCGTGCTCGCCTGGGGCGGCGCGGCGCTGGTGGCGGTGAACCTGGCCTACGAGGCCTTCATCCCCGTGCTCAACACCCGCGACCCGATCGATGCCCTGTATGGCGTGGCCGGTACCGCGTGTGGGCTGCTGGTGCTGTGGGCACTCGATCGCCGGGGGCTGGTCCCCGCGCCCGCGAGCGCCGCACACGACTGAGATGCAGCACGGCGCCCGCACTGCGACAATGCCGATACCGCCTGCATCCGCCGACACCCGCCGTTCAGGCGTTGGCCGCCACTCTCGGCCGTTGGCACGCCGCCCACGCTCTCCCATCCCATGACCGAAGCCGTTCCACCGATCGTCCACCTGCACGGCGTCCGCCTCGAGCGCGGCGGCCGCACGGTGCTGCGCGACATCAGCCTGAGCGTGCCCAAGGGGCAGGTGATCGCCGTGCTGGGCCCCTCGGGCAGCGGCAAGTCGACCCTGCTGGCCGCCTTGACCGGCGAGCTGGAGGCGGCGGCCGGCACGGTCGAAGTCTTCGGCCAGGCCATCCCGACGCGCAACCGCGAGCTGCTGGAACTGCGCAAGGGCATCGGCGTGCTGCTGCAGGGCAATGGCCTGCTGACCGACCTGACCGCGGCCGAGAACGTCGCCCTGCCGCTGCGGGCGCACACGAAGCTGCCGCGGCCGGTCATCGATCGCCTGGTGAAGATGAAACTGCATGCGGTCGGCCTGCGCGCCGCCGCCGACGCCTTCCCGCGCGAGCTCTCGGGCGGCATGGCGCGCCGGGTCGCGCTGGCGCGCGCGCTGGCGCTGGACCCGCCGCTGATGATCTACGACGAGCCGCTGACGGGCCTGGACCCGATCGCCAGCGGGGTCGTCATGGCCCTGGTGCGCCGGCTCAACGACACCCTGGGCCTGACCAGCATCGTGGTGACCCACCACGTCCACGAGACCCTGCCGGTCGCCGACCATGCGATCGTGATCGCCAACGGCGGCATCGTCTTCTCCGGCAGCCCCGACGCACTGTCGGCCAGCCCCGACCCGCTGGTCCAGCAGTTCCTGAAGGGCGAGCCCGACGGGCCGATCGGCTTCGACGCGGCCCCGCGAACGGAGTCCGCATGACCACGATGATGGCAAACGGGCGCCAGGCCTCTCCTCTCCCCCGCCTGCCCCTGCCCGCGCCGCGGACGGGGCAAGGGGCACAACGCCGGAGGCCAGCCGATGCCTTTCGTTGAAGCCACGCGTTCGCTCGGCCGCGCCGGCCTGTTCTCGCTGTCGGTGTTGCGCGCGTCGAAGCCGAGCGCCGACCTGTTCCGCGAGTTCGTGCGCGAGATCTACAAGATAGGCGCGCGTTCGCTTCCGATCATCGCCGTGGGCGGCGCCTTCGTCGGACTCAGCGTGACACTGCTGGGCTACCGGGCGCTCGATACCTACGGGGCCGCCAACCAGGTCAGCGCGATGCTGGGACTCGGCCTGTACCGGGAGCTGGGCCCGGTGCTGACCGCGCTGCTGTTCATCGGCCGCGCCGGCAGCTCGATCGCCGCCGAACTGGGGCTGATGCGCGCCACCGACCAGATCACCGCGCTCGGCCTGATGGCGATCGACCCGGTCGGCAAGGCGGTCGCGCCCCGCTTCTGGGCGGCGGTGCTGTGCGTGCCGCTGCTGACCGCGTTCTTCTGCAGCCTGGCGATCTCGGCGAGCTATTTCGAAGCCGTGCACGTGATCGGTATCGACTCGGGCATCTTCTGGCAGGTGCTCAAGGACAGCGTCGACTTCGGCAAGGATTTCGGCATGGCCTTCGTCAAGGCCGCGGTGTTCGGCGCGGTCGCCGCCCTGGTCGCCGCCTACGTGGGGTTCAATGCCGAGCCCACCATCGAGGGCACCTCGGTGGCCACCACCCGCGCGGTCGTCAACGCGTCGCTGCTGGTGCTGATGTTCAACTTCGTCATGTCCGCCCTCCTGTTCCGCTGAGCGCGCCCTTCGCGCACGCCCCTTCCAAGATGAGTACCCGTCCATGAGCAGTCGTGCCCCCCGGATCGAATTCGCCGTCGGCGCCTTCCTGTTGCTGGCCCTGGCGTCCCTGCTGGTGCTGGCGATCGCCTCCACCAATGGCAGCTTCGGCTTCGGCGGCAGCACCTATGCGGTGACCGCCCGCTTCACCAACCTCGGCCCCCTGCGCCCCAATGCCCCGGTCAAGATCGGCGGCGTGGCCATCGGCAAGGTGGCGAAGATCGGGCTGGACCCGGTGAAGCTCGATTCGGTCGTCACCCTGGCCATCGACAGCGAGTACGACGACCTGCCGGCCGACACCAGCGCGGCGATCCTGACCAGTGGCCTGCTGGGCGAGAGCTACGTCGGCCTGGCCCCGGGCGGCGACCCGGACCCGCTGAAGGACGGCGACGAGATCTTCCTGACCCAGTCCTCGGTCGACATCATCCAGATGGTCGGAAAGTACATGTTCAGCGGCGGTGCGGGTAAGCCCGGCGAAGATGCCGCTACGGGTGCCGGGGAAACGCCGCCCGCCGACGACGGCGCCGACGACGTGCCCGACTACCTGAAGTAGCCTCTTTCTCCGAGCCCTCCCCCCACAGGAGTAGCCCATGAATCGCTTTGCCCGACCGCTGTCCCTGCTGTTGATCGCCTCGGCCGCGGCCTTCGCCGCGCCGACCGCCGCGCTCGCCCAGGCCGAAGCCGT
>JAUIJO010000193.1 GCA_030431185.1 Gammaproteobacteria bacterium
TCCGACCAGATGGTCCTGCTGGACCGCAACTTCTTCTCCCCCTCGCCGGATTACCTGCTCCGGGTCAAGGGCGACTCGATGCGCGACGAGGGCATCTTCGACGGCGACCTGATCGGCGTGCACCGGACCCGCGACGCGCGTTCCGGGCAGATCGTCGTCGCCCGCATCGACGACGAGATCACCGTCAAGCTGTTGAAGCTCGGCCGCGAACGCATACGCCTGCTGCCGCGCAATCCCGACTTCGCGCCGATCGAGGTGCAGCCGGGCCAGGAGTTCGCGATCGAAGGCCTGTATTGCGGCCTGGTGAGGCCGAGTCGTTGAACGGCGCCGCGCGGGTCGTCCGCCGACCCGGCCGGCGCATCCACGGTCGGTTTTTTCCTACGCCCGGCAGCGCCTCCGTCCGACGCGACGGTGAGCCTCGCCCCCACGGCCAGCCGCGCGTGGCTCGGGCAAGCTGCCATTCGGCGGTGATCTCAGTCTCTGCGACCTGCCTTCCGTACAGTCACGCCATACCCACTCCAGCGACCTAGAGGACCTCACGATGGACGAGAACAAGAAGCGCGCGCTTTCCGCCGCACTGGGCCAGATCGAAAAGCAGTTCGGCAAGGGCTCGGTCATGCGCATGGGCGACCGCGTGGTCGAGGCGGCCGAGGTCATCGGTACCGGTTCGCTGATGCTGGACATCGCCCTCGGCATCGGTGGCCTCCCCAAGGGACGCGTGGTCGAGATCTACGGGCCGGAGTCCTCGGGCAAGACCACCCTGACCCTGCAGGCCATCGCCGAATGCCAGAAGAAGGGCGGTACCGCGGCCTTCATCGATGCCGAGCACGCACTGGACCCCATCTATGCAGGCAAGCTCGGCGTCAATGTCGAGGACCTGCTGCTCTCCCAGCCCGATACGGGTGAGCAGGCGCTGGAGATCGCCGACATGCTGGTGCGCTCGAACGCGGTCGACATGGTGGTGATCGACTCGGTCGCCGCGCTGACCCCGCGGGCCGAGATCGAAGGCGAAATGGGCGACCAGCTTCCCGGCCTTCAGGCCCGCCTGATGAGCCAGGCCCTGCGCAAGCTGACCGGCAACATCAAGCGCAGCAACTGCCTGGTGATCTTCATCAACCAGCTGCGCATGAAGATCGGCATCATGATGCCGGGCCAGAGTCCGGAAACCACCACCGGTGGCAACGCGCTGAAGTTCTATGCTTCGGTCCGCCTGGACATCCGGCGCATCGGTGCGGTCAAGAAGGGCGACGAGATCATCGGCAACCAGACCCGCATCAAGGTCGTGAAGAACAAGATGGCGCCCCCGTTCAAGCAGGTCATCACCGAGATCCTCTACGGCGAGGGCATTTCCCGCGAGGGCGAGCTGATCGACATGGGCGTGACCGCCAAGCTGGTCGACAAGGCGGGTGCCTGGTACAGCTACGGCGACGAGCGCATCGGCCAGGGCAAGGAGAATGCCCGCAATTACCTCAAGGAAAACCCGGCGGTCGCCGAACGGCTGGAGGCGGCCCTCCGCGCCCAGTTCGTGCCGGAAGAAGCCGAGAAGGAGAAGGGTGATGACGATGCGGGCAGCGACGAGGATTGAATCCGCACCCCTGTTCATGACCGGGCGGGCCGGGAGCGCCCGGATGCGGGGCGCCTCGGGGATTGCGCATGAGCATCGCGCCGTCCCCTGAGGATCGCCTGTTCCCCTCGCCTGAAGCGGCCGCCGCGGATGTGGAGGGCGTCGACGGGCAGGGGGAGGCGAGGGCCCCCGGCGGCGGACCCCGCCGCGGGCGCCCCGTGCAGACGCCGCTGCAACGGGCGCTGGCCTTGCTCTCGCGCAGGGAGCATTCGCGCAAGGAGCTGACGTTGAAGCTGGTGACCCGGGGGCTGGACCCCACGGCCGTCGAGGAGGCGGTCGAGCGGTTGGCGGCCGAAGGCTGGCAGGACGACGCGCGTTTTGCCGAGAGCGTGGTGCGGGCGCGCTCGGAGAGCGGCCACGGCCCCCTGCGGATCCGGGCTGAACTTGCCACCCACGGCCTCGACGACGTCGCCGTGGAGACCGCCCTGGGGACCTTCGAGGGCGACTGGCTGGAGCTCGCTCGCGACCTGGTCCGGCGCCGCCTGGGGCATCGGGGGCTGGAGCCCGGGCTTCCCGCCCAGCGCAAGATAGCCGACCTGCTGATGCGCCGCGGCTTCCCCGGCGACATCGTCAGGACCGTGAGCCGCCTGCCCCTCGAGGAACTGGACTGAGGGAGGGGCGTGGGCGGGTGGCGCTGACCCTCCCGGGGCGGTATCCGGCATTGCGCCCCCGATCAGGCAGTGGGAAGCCAAGGCTGATACCCTATCGGGCTTCCGTTTGGTTGCCTGTCCGGACCGATGCCCGCATGCTGCGGGGATCGACGGGTCATGGCGGCCCCGGCCCAGCCCCCTGATCCAGCGCCAGGCATGAGCACAGCGACTCCTCTCAGCACCCAGCAGATCCGCAGCGACTTCCTCGAGTTCTTCCGGGGGAAGGCCCATACCATCGTCCCGTCCGCGCCGCTGGTGCCGGCCAACGACCCGACGCTGCTGTTCACCAATTCGGGCATGGTGCAGTTCAAGAACGTGTTCCTCGGCAGCGAGAAGCCCGGCTACGTCCGTGCCGCCGACGTCCAGCGCTGCCTGCGTGCCGGAGGCAAGCACAACGACCTCGACCAGGTCGGTTACACGGCGCGCCACCACACCTTTTTCGAGATGCTCGGCAACTGGTCGTTCGGCGACTACTTCAAGGTCGAGGCGATCCAGTGGGCCTGGGAACTGCTGACGCAGGTCTGGAAGCTCGACCCGGATCGCCTGCTGGTCACGGTTTACCAGACCGACGACGAGGCCTTCGATATCTGGAACAAGAAGATCGGGGTGCCCGCCGACCGCATCGTCCGCATCGGTGACAACAAGGGCGCGCCCTTCGCTTCGGACAATTTCTGGCAGATGGCCGATACCGGTCCCTGCGGCCCCTGCACCGAGATCTTCTACGACCATGGCGCGCACATCCCCGGCGGCCCCCCGGGCTCGCCCGACGAGGACGGCGACCGATTCATCGAGATCTGGAACCTGGTCTTCATGCAGTTCGACCGCCAGCCCGATGGCAGCCTGCTGCCGCTGCCGGCGCCGTGCGTCGACACGGGCATGGGCCTTGAGCGCATCGCGGCGATCCTGCAGGGCGTGCACGGCAACTACGAGATCGACCTGTTCCGCTACCTGATCGCGCAGGCCGCGTCCCTGACCGGGACCGACGACCTGGGCAACAAGTCGCTGCGCGTCATCGCCGACCATATCCGCGCCTGCAGCTTCCTGGTCATCGACGGCGTGCTGCCGTCCAACGAGGGTCGCGGCTACGTGCTGCGCCGGATCATCCGTCGCGCCCTGCGCCACGGCTGGATGCTGGGCCAGAAGCAGCCCTTCTTCCATCGCATGCTCGCCCCGCTGGTCGAGGTGATGGGCCAGGCCTATCCCGAACTGGTGGCGAAGCAGGAGTTCGTCGAGCGCGCCCTGCGGGCGGAGGAGGAGCGCTTCGCCGAGACGCTCGACGCCGGCATGAGGATCTTCGACGACGTCGCAGCGCGTGCCCAGGGCACGATCCCGGGCGAAGACGCCTTCCGGCTCTACGACACGTACGGTTTCCCGGTGGACCTGACGGCCGACATCGCGCGCGAGCGCGGCCTGGACGTGGACATGGCCGGCTTCCAGGCCGCGATGGAGCGCCAGCGCGAGACCGCGCGCGCCTCGGGCAAGTTCGGGGGTGGCACTTCGCTACCGGCCGAACTGGCGGCCCAGTTGGCGCCGACCGGGTTCCTGGGCTACGACGCCGTCGAGGCCGCCGATGTCGAGGTGCTGGCGATCATCCGCGACGGCCTGCCGGTCGACGCGCTGGCCGCGGGCGAGGAGGGCGTGGTGATCCTCGATCGCACGCCGTTCTACGCCGAGAGCGGCGGACAGATGGGTGATGCCGGCGAGCTTGGCGCCGACGGGCTGCGCTTCGAGGTGCGCGACACCATCAAGGTCGCCGGCCAGTTCCATGGCCACGTCGGCAGCCTGCGCAACGGGCGCCTGGAGCGCGGCCAGCGCCTGCAGGCGCACATCGATGCCGCGCGCCGGGACGCCATCGTCCTCAACCATTCCGCCACCCACCTGCTGCATGCCGCCTTGCGTACGGTGCTCGGCGAGCACGTGACCCAGAAGGGATCGCTGGTGGCGCCGGATCGCTTGCGCTTCGACTTTTCCCACTTCCAGCCGGTGACCGCCGACGAGCTGGCCGCGGTGGAAGCCCGTGTCAACACGGAGATCCGCCGGAACCATGAGGCCGAGATCCATCACATGGGCATGGACGAGGCACTGGAGTTCGGCGCGCTCGCCCTGTTCGGCGAGAAGTACGGCGACGAAGTACGCGTGCTGCGGATGGGCGATGCCTCCACCGAGCTCTGCGGCGGCACGCACGTGGCGCGCACCGGCGACATCGGTCTGTTCAAGATCCTCTCCGAGGGAGGCGTGTCCGCCGGGGTCCGCAGGATCGAGGCGGTCACGGGCGAAGCCGCGCTGGCGCATGTCGTCACCGAGGAGAAGCGACTTTCGGAAGCGGCCCGCCTGCTCGGCGCCACGCCCGCGGAGATCGCCGACAAGCTGCGCGCCCTGATCGACCGGCAGAAGAAACTCGAGCGGGAGCTCGAGGGACTGAAGGCCGAGGCGGCGGCAGGCGCGACGTCCGACATCGCCGACCGCGCCGTCCAGGTGGGCGACATCCGCGTCCTGGCCGAGCGCCTGGAAGGCTTCGACAGCAAGGCGCTGCGGGAGGCCGTGGACCGCCTCAAGCAGCAATTGGGCGACGCGGTCGTCGTCCTGGCCGGTGCCAGCGACGGCAAGGTCGCACTGGTGGCTGGCGTCAGTGGCCGTGCTGCTGGCAAGATCAAGGCCGGGGAACTGATGGGCCACGTGGCCGGTCAGATCAATGGCAAGGGGGGTGGGCGTCCCGACATGGCCCAGGGTGGGGGCGAGGATGGCCCGAATCTGGTTTCGGCCCTGGCCGGCGTGTCCGGCTGGGTTGAACGGCAACTGAGCTGACGGTCCGGGCAGGCGCCCCGCGCTTGTGGCCCGGACGTCTCGATAGGATAATTGCCAATTGTTTTTCAACCTGCGCACCGTGTACCGTGAAGGACGTGGTGCAACCGTCGGCACCCGAAGCGGCCGGCATGAGGAGAGTTTTCAATGCTAATCCTGACGCGTCGCGTCGGTGAAACCCTGATGATCGGCGACTCGGTGACCGTCACCGTGCTGGGCGTCAAGGGCAACCAGGTACGTATCGGCATTACCGCGCCGAAAGACGTATCGGTACACCGCGAAGAAATCTATCAGCGGATCCAGCGCGGCGAAGGCGCGGGGGATGATGCCGCGAAGCCGGTGGACTGACAAAAAAGTTTGCCGCGGGTGGGGCGAGCCGTTATGATTCCCGCCCGCATCGCTTTTGCTTAGTGTCGCGGAGAGTTGCCCGAGTGGCTGAAGGGGCTCCCCTGCTAAGGGAGTATAGGGTTTATAGCTCTATCGAGGGTTCGAATCCCTCACTCTCCGCCAGTTTTCCCGTCGGCCGTGCATGCATCTCCAGCAGGTGCACGC
>JAUIJO010000194.1 GCA_030431185.1 Gammaproteobacteria bacterium
GCGGCGTCTGGCGGTGCCCGCGGTGGCCACCGGGATCCTGGGCTATGTCGTCGGCAACTTCGTCGGCATCGGCCTGTTCCGCTGGGTCGGCGCATGACCCCGGACCCGTGGCGCGGTCGAGTCCGACCAATGAATCGACATCCCTCGTCCGCCAGGAGTAGCGCCATGATCCCCAGACCGTTGAGCCTCATCGCCCTGCTCGGCCTCGCCGGTTGCGCGTCCGTGCCTCCGCCGCCGGCGACCGCGGACGAGCCCTACGACCTGGTCATTCGCAATGGCATGGTCTACGACGGTACCGGGGCGCCGGCGCGGCGGGTGGACCTGGCGATACGCGGCGACCGGGTCGCGGCGTGGTTGTCGCCCGGCCAGCAGGTGGTCGCCACGCGTGAGCTCGATGCAGGTGGCCAGGCCGTCGCCCCCGGCTTCATCAACGTGCTGAGCTGGGCGGTGGAGTCCCTGATCGCCGATGGCCGCGGCATGAGCGACCTCAAGCAGGGCGTGACGCTCGAGATCTTCGGCGAAGGCTGGTCGATGGGGCCCTACAACGAAGCCATGAAGGCCGATGCGATCGCGCAACAGGGGGACATCAAGTACCCGATCCCGTGGACCACGCTGGGCGGCTACCTCGACCACCTGGTCGACAAGGGCATATCGCCCAACGTGGCTTCCTTCGTCGGTGCGACCACCGTACGCATCCACGAGCTGGGCGAGGCGGACGTCGACCCGGATGCGGCCCAGCTGGCCCGCATGCAGGCGCTCGTGCGGCAGGCGATGGAGGAGGGGGCGCTCGGCGTGGGCGCCTCCCTGATCTACCCGCCGGCGACCTTCGCCGAGACGCCGGAGCTGACCGCGCTCGCGCAGGCCGCGGCGGAATCGGGCGGCGGCTATGTCGCGCACATGCGCAGCGAGGCCGACCGCTTCCTCGAGGCGCTCGACGAGACCATCTCGATCGGGCGCGCCACCGGCCAGCACGCGGAGGCGTACCACCTGAAAGCGGCGGGCGAGGCCAACTGGCCGAAGATGGCGCAGGCCATCGCCCGGATCGATGCCGCGCGCGCCGCGGGCGTGGACGTGGCGGCGGACATGTACGCCTACACGGCCGGTGCCACGGGCCTGACGGCGGGCTTGCCCCCTTGGGTGCAGGCGGGTGGACAGGACGCGATGATCGAGCGCCTGCGCGACCCGGCCATCCGCAAGCGCGTCGCGCTGGAAATGCGCGACCCCGACGCGGGCTGGGAGAACATCCGCCTGCTCGCCGGCTCCGACGATCGCGTGCTGCTGATCGGCTTCAACAGCGAAGCGCTCAAGCCCCTCACCGGCAAGACGCTGGCCGAGGTCGCCCGCGCGCGGGGCTCCTCGCCCGAGGAGACGGTGATGGACCTCATCGTCGAGGACGGCGCGCGGGTGGGGGCGGGCTACTTCCTGATGAGCGAACCCAACGTCGAACTCGGCCTGGCCCAGCCCTGGGTGAGCCTGGGGTCGGACGCGGAAGCTTCGGCGCCGGAAGGGGTCTTCCTCGAGTCCAGCACCCATCCCCGTGCCTACGGCAACTTCGCGCGCTTCCTGGGGCATTACGTGCGCGACCGCAAGCTGATGTCGCTCGAGGAGGGCATCCATCGGTTGACCGGACTTCCCGCGGCCAACTGGAAGCTGCGCGACCGGGGTTGCCTGGCGGTGGGGTGCCACGCGGACGTGGTGGTGTTCGACCCCGCGACGATCGCCGACACCGCGACCTTCGACGCGCCCATGCAGTACGCGATCGGCGTCGACGACGTCTTCGTCAATGGCGTGCAGGTCCTCCGCGACGGCGCGCACACCGGCGCCATGCCCGGACGGGTGGTGCGCGGCCCGGGCTGGAGCGGCGGGGCGGCAGGCGACAACGGCCGTTGACAAGTTTCCATTTAGGATAAATAGTCCCAGTGGGGATTTAATTTTCCATTCAGGCGAAAGGACGGGCGGCCGGGCAATCGGGGAGCCGCCATCGCACCAGACCCACACCCAACGTGGAGGAGTCGTATGAACACGCCGAAGTCCAAGCCGGCCTTGCGCCGCACGCCCCTGGTGGCCGCCGTCAGCGTCGCGCTGGCGCTCGCCGCCACTGCCCCTGTCATGGCACAGGACTCCGCCGAGGGGGTCGAGCCGGCCGATGCGACTGCCGAGGGCACGCGGGAGCGGGCCGTCGACCTCGACACCGTGATGGTCACCGCGAACAAGCGCGTCGAGAACATCCGCGAGGTGCCCTCGGCGATCAGCGTGATCGGCGGGGCGCGGATCGAAAGCGCCGCCGCCACCCAGCTCAGCGACTACGCCGACTACGTGCCCGGCCTGAACGTGTCGGCGGGGGGCACGCCCGGCAAGACCACGGTCAGCATGCGCGGCATCGCGCCGCTGTCTTCGGGCTCGACGGTGGGCACCTACATCGACGAGACCCCGGTGGGCTCGAGTGGCCTGTACCAGGCCGCGACCATCCTCGCGCTCGACCTGCTGCCCTACGACATCGACCGCGTCGAGGTCCTGCGCGGCCCCCAGGGCACGCTGTACGGCGCCGGTTCGATGGGCGGCCTGCTCAAGTACGTGACCGTCGCGCCGGATCCGACCACGACCGAATTCCGGATCGGCGGCGGCCTGTCGAGCGTCAGCGACGGCGGCACCGGGCACAACGTGCGCTTCGGTGCGAACTTCCCGCTGGTGCGCGACAGCCTGGCCATGCGCGTGAGCTACTCGCGCAACGACGTGCCCGGCTACATCGACAACGCGCTCACCGGCGAGGAGGACATCAACGACGTCCTGCAGACCAGCGCCCGCGCGGCGCTGCTGTGGCAGGGCGAGAGCGCCAGCCTGAAGCTCACGGCGATGCGGCAGACCATCGACAGCGACAACAACGGTTTCACCGCGCTCGACCCGGCCGACGGCTCCCCGCTCGACGGCGACCTGGAGAACCGCGTGTGGGTCGACGAGGTCTTCCGCAAGGACATCGACTACTACGCCGCCACCCTCGACGTCGACTTCGGCTGGGCCGACTTCACCTCGGCGACCGGCTATTCCGAGACCGACACCCTGCGCAGGCAGGACACCACCGTGGCCTACGGCAACTTCGCCGACCTCGCACTGGGCCTGCCCGAAGGCGGCAGCTCCTACTTCGACAATGGCCTGGCGCTCGACAAGTTCACCCAGGAGTTCCGGCTGACCTCGAAGTCCGGCTCGCCGTTCGAGTGGATGCTGGGCGCGTTCTACACGAAGGAAGAGGGCGGCAACAGCCAGCGCATCGCCCTGGACCAGCTCGACGGCAGTCCGCTCCCCGCGCCCTACGACGACATCGCCGGGACCCTGGCGCTGCTGTACCTGCCGACCGACTACAAGGAGACCGCGGTTTTCGCCAACGCGAGCTATGCCTTCACCGACCGCTTCAAGCTGGGCGCCGGCGTGCGCTACGCCGAGAACGACCAGACCTTCAGCCAGAACGTCACCGAAGGCATCCTGCTGCCGATCGGGGAGTCGCCCAACGGCTCCAGCGAGGATGTGTTCACCTGGAGCGTGACGCCCCAGTACACGCTGGGCGAAGACAGCATGATCTACGGCAAGATCGCGACCGGCTACCAGCCGGGCGGTCCCAACGTCCTGCTGCCGGGCGTGCCGGCGGCAGTGGATTCCTCGACCCTGACCAGCTACGAAGTCGGCCTGAAGTCCGCGTTCGCCGACAACCGCCTGCAGTTCGACCTGGCCGCCTACAAGATCGACTGGGAGGACATCCAGGTCGTGGCGACCTTCAACGGCGCCTCCGGCCTCGTCAACGGCGGCACCGCGACCAGCCAGGGCCTGGAATTCTCGACCCTCTACCGGCCCACCGCGGACTTCCAGCTCGGCTTCAATGCCGCGTACACCGACGCCGACCTGACCGAGGACTTCCCGACCCTGGTGATCCCGTCGCCGCCGTACATCGTCCAGGTCAACTCGGGGCTCAAGGGCGACCGCATGCCCTACGTGCCGAAGTATTCGGTCTCCACGACCGCCGATTATTACTTCGACGTCGGCGCCCGGTGGCAGGGTGCCGTGGGCGCGGGGCTGCGCTGGATCGACGACCGCGTGGGCGGCACCACCGAGCGCCAGGTGATCGTGACCGACACGACGCCGCCGACCGTGCTCGACACCACCGTCACCCCGCCGCTTGAACTCGACAGCTATTACTCGCTCGACCTGCATGCCTCGCTCAGCAACGCGAACTGGTCGCTGCGCGCCTATGTCAAGAACGCGACCGACCAGCGCGGGTACACCTCGATGTCGACCAACGACAACCAGGTCACCGGTACCACGCCGAGTTGGCTGGCCGCGCCGATCCTGCCGCGGACCTTCGGCATCGAGGTGGACTACCGGTTCTAGTCCTGGACGACGCCGGAGCGGAGCGCATGACAGAAACCTCCATCACCCGATCCCAGCCCGCCCCGGCAGGCCTGTCGTTGCCGGGGCCCTACCTGCTGTTCCTGGGCGACACGACCGAGCCGGGCTTCGCCAAGACCGCCTTCGGGCTGCGCGACTGGGCCGGAGAACGTTGCCGTGGCGAATACGTGCTGCCGGGCGGCAGCGTCAGCACGGGGCTGCCGGCCATGACGCCCGCCCAGGCCCACGCGGCGGGCGCCCGGGCCATGGTGATCGGGGTGGCCAACGCGGGTGGCTTCATCCCCGGCCACTGGGTCGCGGCCCTGGTCGAGGGCCTGGAGGCCGGCCTCGACATCGTCAGCGGCATGCACACGGGCCTGGACGAAGTGCCGGGCCTGGCCGAGGCCGCGCGGCGCCATGGTCGGCGCCTGCACGACGTCCGCCGGGCGCCGCCCGGCATCGCCGTCGCCAACGGACGGCGCCGCAGTGGCCAGCGCCTGCTGACCATCGGCACCGACTGTGCCCTGGGGAAGAAATACACCGCACTCGCCCTCGCCCGCGCCTTCCGCGCCCGGGGCGTGGACGCCGATTTCCGCGCCAGCGGCCAGACCGGCATCCTCATCGCGGGCGGGGGCATCCCGATGGATGCGGTGGTCTCGGATTTCGCGGCGGGCGCGGCGGAGATGCTGAGTCCCGATGCCGCTCCGGGGCACTGGGACGTGATCGAGGGCCAGGGGTCGCTGTTCCATCCCGCCTATGCCGGCGTGTCGCTGGCGCTGTTGCACGGCAGCCAGCCGGACGCGCTGGTGGTCTGCCACCAGCCGGGCAGGCGCGCGATGCTGGGCTACCCCGGCTACCCTGTGCCGAGCATCGAGGAGACCATCACCATGGCCATCCGGCTCGGCCAGCGCACCAATCCCGGGATACGTTGCACGGGCGTGAGCCTCAATACCTCGCATCTCGATGCGGAGGCGGCCGCGCGGCTCATTGAAGACGAAAGCCGGCGCCTGGATTGTCCGGTGGCCGATCCGATGCGCGGCGGCGAGGCGTTCGAGCGCCTGGTGGACGAGTGCCTGGAAGCCGCATGAGGGCACGTGCCGGGACCGCTGCCGTCGGGGATGGGGCGACCGCGTCGAGCCACGGGGGCGGCCGCCCGTGAGCGCCCGGCCGACCTGGTTCCAGCGCTACCTGCTGCCGGGGCTGGCCTTCAAGTCGGTCGTCATCGGGGGTGGCTATGCGACC
>JAUIJO010000195.1 GCA_030431185.1 Gammaproteobacteria bacterium
GCCCTTCGTTGGTATCGGCAGCAGACCGCCCGCGACCGCGCGCCATTGCACCGTGCACGCGGATGGCGGCGGCGAGCGCGTGCTGCACTGGAAGATCGACAAGGACGGCGACGACTGGAAGGCCGCACACCCACGCCAGCAGCGGGAGCAGGAGGCCGAGGACGCGCGCCTGCTGTACGTTGGCCTGACCCGCGCGCAGGACGCGCTGTGGCTCGCCTCCGGCCCCTTCCGCGATGCCGACACGACCCGCGTGTGGCCGATGCTGAAAGCGCTTGGAAGCACGCCCGACGCACCTCGCATCGCGTTCACCGATGGCGACGCGCTTCCCGCGCTGCGACCCCTGCCCGCCGACGGCGCCGTCGACGTGCCGCCTGCCCGCGTCGCGTCGCGCGTGTTGCCGCGCGACTGGTGGGTCTACAGCTTCTCCCAGCTCACGCGCGCCGAGGGCGGCGAGGGCGGCGAGGCCGGCAGCCCCGCCGGCGCGGTGGTCGACGAGCGCGGCGCCAACGACGAACCGCCCGCCGCCGAGGGCGTCGAACCCGTGCCGGTGGCACCCCTCGCGTCAGTCGACGGCGACGAGCTTGCCGACGATCGCCGCTTCGGTGGCACCGTGTTCGGCAACGCCTTGCACGAAGCGCTCGAGAACATCGACTTCGCCGCATGGCGTCACTGGCGCGGGGGGCCTGCACCCGCCGGCCAGGAGAAGCCCTTGCACGATGCGCTCGGGCGGGGCGGCTTTGCCGACGTGGACATCGACGATGGCACGACCCTGCTCGCACGGCTGATCGGCCACACGCTGACCGTGCCGCTGCCCGAGGGCGTTCGCCTCGCCGACACGCCCGCGGGGCAACGTCGCGCGGAAATGGAGTTCCACTTCGCCCTGCAATCCACCGCTGTCGATGCGCTGTTCGCCCTGCTGCACCGCCACGGGGTGGTGCCGCGACGGCATGCGTTCGGCCTGCGTCGCCGCCTGGAAGGCCTGATGACCGGCAAGATCGACCTGACCTACGTCGTCGACGGGCGCTGGTACGTGCTCGACTACAAGTCCAACCGCCTGCCTGCCTACGACCCCGCCTCGCTCGAGTCGGCCATGCAGCACAGCGAGTACGACCTGCAGGCGCTGGTCTACACGGTCGCGCTGCACCGCTGGCTGCGTTTCCGCCTGGGGACCGCCTACGATTACGCCCGTGACATGGGTGGGGTGCGCTATCTGTTCTGCCGCGGCCTGCACGAAGGCAATGGCCACGGCATCCATGCCCACCAGCCCGACCCCGCCCTGGTGCATGCCCTGGATGCGCTGTTCGCGGGACAGGCGGTGGCCGCATGAACCCGTCGACGGCGAACGCCACGCCGCTGCTCGATGCCCTGCGCGACGCACGCCTGCTGCGGCCGCTGGACCACGCGCTGGCGCATGGCCTGCGGCGCCTGGACGGTGCCGCGGGACGCGCGTCGGACGACCGCGTGCTCGCCGCCGCCGCGCTGGCCTCGCTCGCGGTGTCGCGTGGGCATGCCGCCTTCGACCCGACCCGGCCTGGGCTGTTGTCCGATACCGCGCTCGCCGTCGACTGGCCCGTGCCGGACGCGTGGCGGGCCGCGCTGGCCGCTTCGCCGTGGGTGGCGACGCCCGGCGACGACGACGCGAACACGCCCCTGTACCTGGACGGCGGCCTGCTCTACCTGCGCCGCTATCGCATGTACGAGCAACGCCTGGCCGATGGCCTGCGACGCATCGCCGCTGCCGACGTCGCCCCGCCGGACGCGAACGCCCTCCTGCCGGTGTTCGACGCGCTGTTCCCGCTCGCCCGCGAAGGCGACCTGCAGGCGCGCGCCGCCGCCCTGGCACTGCATCGCCGCTTGGCCCTGGTCACCGGCGGGCCCGGCACCGGCAAGACCACCACCATCGCCCGACTGCTGGTGCTGCTGTTGGCGCAGGCGCACTCGGATGGTCAGCCACCGCCGCGCATCGCACTGGCCGCACCCACCGGGCGCGCCGCCGAGCGCGTGCTGGAAAGCCTGCGCGCCGCGCTCGAACGGCTGCGCCGCGACACCGGCATCAGCGGCGATCTCATCGACGCCCTGCCCGACAGCGCCAGCACCCTGCACCGCCTGCTCGGCACCATTCCCGACAGCCCGCACTTCCGCCACGACGCCGACCATCCGCTGCCCTTCGACGCGGTCATCGTCGACGAGGCCTCGATGGTGGACCTGCCGTTGATGTGCAAGCTGGTCGATGCGGTCGCCGATGGCACGCGACTGGTCCTGCTCGGCGATCCCGACCAGCTGCCCTCGGTCGAAGCCGGCGACGTGCTCGCCTCGATCACGGCTGCCAGCGGCAATGGCGATGCCGTGCCGCCCGCCCTCGCCGGTGCGCTGCTTCCCTGGCTCGACGATGTGCCGCTTTCGACCGATACCGGGCCGCTGGCGGGGCACCGCGTGCAGCTGCGCCGCGGCTATCGCCAGTCCGAATCGCTGCAACTCGCCCCGTTGGCCGAAGCGGTCCGCGCTGGCGATGCCGACACCGCGCTGGCCTTGTTGCGCGGCGGCGAACTCGCGGGCGTGCACTTCCACGACGGCCAGCACGACCTGCTGGCCGGTCCCTCGCGGGAGCGCCTGCTCGATGCGTGGCGCGCGCTCGCCAGCGCCGACGCCGGCGTCGATCCCGCCGACGCATTGCGTCGCGCCGCCGGCCTGCGCGTGCTCACCGCGCTGCGCGAGGGACCGCAGGGCGCCGCGCCACTGAACGCCCGCATCGAGGAGGCACTGGCCGGCAACGCACGCGGCACGTATTTCCACGGCCGCCTGTTGCTGGTCACCGAGAACAGCTACCGCCACCGCCTCTTCAACGGCGACATCGGCATCTGCCTGCGCGACGCCGACGGCCTGCTCGCGGCCTGGTTCGCCGGCGGCGGCGACGGTGTCCGCGCCTTCCACCCTGCCACCCTGCCCGCGCACACCGGCGCCTTCGCGATGACCGTGCACAAGGCGCAGGGCTCGGAATTCGACAGCGTCTGGCTGCAGCTCCCCCGGCAGGACGCCCGGCCGCTCTCGCGCGAGCTGCTCTACACCGCGCTCACCCGCGCCCGCCGCGAACTGCACGTGTGCGCGGAAGAAACCGTCCTGCGCGCCACGCTGGCGCGGCACGCCCATCGCGTATCCGGGTTGGAGCGGCGCCTGGCCGGCTGAGGGGCACTGATCCCGGGGGCCGGACCCCGCGAGGCCCGGCCCTCCGTCCGTACATGCGGCACGGGGTCGCGAACATGTCGATCCGGGGCCCGCTCGCCCGTCGTCCCGGTGAGGCAGGCGCGAGGCCTGCCACCCCTGCCCACCAGCACCGGAGACGACGATGTCCCATTCCAGCCAGCTGCTGCCCGCCGAGACCCTGGCAGCGAGGAACGAAAGCCGTTATCCCAACGAGAGCGATGCCTACCGGGTCGCGCGCAATGCGTTGCTGGCGGCGGAGATCGAACTGCGCCGTCATATCTGGCGGGTGGGCGAACTGCGCCGCGCCCTGCCGCCCGGCGGCGAGGTCACCGCCGACTATCGCTTCGAAGGAGCGCACGGCGACGTAGGGCTGGACGCGATGTTCGGCCACAAGGACACCCTGATCGTCTACAGCATGATGTACGGGGCCATGCGCAAGCGCGGCTGCCCGATGTGCACCGCGCAGTTGTCGTCCTGGGATCCGATCGTGCCGCATCTCGAGCAGCGGGTCGCGCTGGCGGTGGTGGCGCGCTCGCCCTACCCGCGCATCGCGGCCTGGGGACGCGAGCGCGGATGGAAGCACCTGAGGCTCTTCGCGGACCCCAGCGGCGACTACACCCGCGACTTCGTCGGCGATCCCGACGCCGACATGCCCGCCTACACGGTCTTCCAACGCACCGGCGGCACGATCCGGCACTTCTACAGCGCCGAGGGCAGCCCGGCCATGGCCGACCCCGGCCAGGACCCCCACAATGCGCCGGACATGAACCCGCTGTGGATCCTGCTGGACACCACGCCCGGCGGACGCGGCAGCGACTGGTACCCGTCGCTGGACGACACGAGCCCGCCCTAGCTAAGGTGGCAGGTCCCTGCCCCCTTCATCCAGGAAGCCGTCGCCGATGTTCAGTCATGTCATGGTGGGATCCAACGATATCGAACGCTCGGCTGCCTTCTATGGCGCCGTGCTGGGCGTACTGGGTGCGGGAGAGCCGATCCGCGACGTGTCGACCGGCCACGTGCGGCTCTTCTACCGCCACGATGGCAGCACCTTCTGTGTCACCGAACCCATCGATGGCGCGCCGGCCACCGCCGGCAACGGCAGCACCTTCGGCTTCAAGTGCAACTCGACCGAGCAGGTGCACGCCTTCCACGACGCGGCCGTGGCCGCGGGCGGCACGTCCATCGAGGGTCCACCCGGCCTGCGCAGCAACGACAAGGGTGCCTTGTACCTGGCCTATGCGCGCGATCCCGACGGCAACAAGCTCTGCGCGCTGTACCGGCCCCGCTAGGCGGCGAGGCGCCGCGAGGCATGCACCCTGGCCGTCCCCGCCCGACCGGCCATCCCTGCCCCGCACGGCCTCCCATGGGTCGCCGGCGTCCTCGCCCGCCACGGGCCGGTACGCCGCGCTCCTGCGCTGCGCGGGCGCGCTAGTGGACGCCCTCAAGTATCTCGGCGGTTATCCCGCCCACGTACTGGAGCAGGTACGAGCGCTGGTAGAGCGGGATCGCCTCGGCACGATGCTGGAGGAGAAGTACGGCCAGCGGCACGACGTGCGCAGCAACGGGCAGCTGTACGACTACGTGCAGGCGCTCAAGGAACGCCACCTGCGCAGATCGGTCCCGCTGGGCAAGGTCGTGTACGACGACAGGCTCCAGGTCATGAAACATGCCCTGGGGACCCACACCGCGATTTCGCGCGTGCAGGGCAGCCGACTCAAGGCCCGCCGCGAGATCCGCATCGCCAGCGTGTTCCGCGACGCACCCGCGGACTTCCTCAGGATGATCGCGATCCATGAGCTGGCCCACCTGAAGGAAGCCGAGCACGACCGGGCCTTCTACCAGCTGTGCACGCACATGGACCCCGCTTACCACCAGTTGGAATTCGACCTGCGCCTGTACCTCACGCACCTGGATTCGGTCAGGCGCTGAGCCTGTTTTCCGTGTCCGTACCGCACCCGGCCATGCCGTCCCGGGGGCCAGGCGTCGAACGCGCGCGCGGGCACGCGCGGTTCACGGCGTGGCGGCCGACGCGCGCCCCGTGCCGGCCAGCAAGGGATACGGATTGACCGGCTCACCCTCCCACCAGTGCCTCTCGGGGCCCAGGCGGAAGATCGCGAAGTGCAGGTGGGGGGCGTCCTCGGCCGCGTTGCCGGTGCTGCCGACGTAGCCGATCACCTCGCCCTTCCGGATCGCCTGGCCTTCGCCGAGCCCGGCCGCATAGCGGTCCAGGTGGGCGTAGTAGTACGCGAAACGGCCGCCGGGTTCGAACTGGTAGATCGTCAGGCCGCCGCGCTCGCTGTCGAAGAGCTTCTCCACCGTGCCGTCGGCGACGGCGACGACGGGCGTGCCGCGTGGCGCCATGATGTCGAGCGCG
>JAUIJO010000003.1 GCA_030431185.1 Gammaproteobacteria bacterium
CGAGATGAAGTCGATCGGCTTCGTCACCCGGGTGCTCCGGGAGCAGGGCACGGGGCGCGAGCTGGCGGCGGTCTACGTGCCGACCACGCCGAACCCGACCTCCGGCTACCTGGAGATCGTCCCGGTTGAGAAGATCACCCCCACCGACTGGAGCGTCGACCAGGCGATGAGCTTCATCATCTCAGGCGGCGCCGTCTCGCCCGAGTCCATCCCCTTCAGCCCGCCGCCGGCCGCGCCCACCGAGGCGACCCCGGGCGCGGCGTGACCGTGACGCGACCGTTGCTGGAGGACCGCGCCACGCGACTGTTCATCGTGCTGGCGGCGTTCTTCTGCGCCAATGCGCTGCTGGCCGAGTTCATCGGGGTCAAGATCTTCGCCCTCGAGGACACCCTGGGCATCGCGCCGCTGCAGTGGAACCTGTTCGGGCAGACCGGCTCGCTGAGCTTCACCGCCGGCACCCTGCTCTGGCCGGTGGTGTTCCTGATGACCGACGTCATCAACGAGTTCTTCGGCCGCCGCGGCGTCCGTTTCATCTCCTGGCTCGCGGTCGGCCTGATCTGCTACGGCTTCCTCTTCGCCTTCGCCGCGATCTCGCTGGCCCCGGCCCAGTGGTGGGTGGCCGCGGCCCGGGCGCAGGGCGTGGAGGACTACCAGGCCGCGTTCGCCGCGGTCTTCGGCCAGGGGCTGTGGACCATCGCCGGTTCCCTGGTGGCCTTCCTGCTCGGCCAGCTGATCGACGTGGCCGTCTTCCATCGCATCCGCCGCGCGACCGGCGAGCGATGGGTCTGGCTGCGCGCGACCGGTTCGACCGCGGTGTCGCAGCTCGTGGACAGTTTCGTGGTGCTCTACATCGCGTTCGTCCTGGGGCCGCAGAAATGGCCGACGTCGCTGTTCCTGGCGGTGAGCACGATCAACTACGCCTACAAGATGCTGGCGGCCATCGCTCTGATCCCGCTGATCTACCTGCTGCGCGCGGGCATCATCGGATACCTGGGCCGGGAGCGCGCCGACCGCCTGCGCGCGCACGCGGCTGCCTGAAACGGGGCGCGGGCCCGGCCCCGCATGACCATCGGCCCATGCCATGCCCCGGGGCATGCAATGATGCTGGGGTATCGCACGTGCGGGGAAGGCATGCGCCCGGGGGACCGACGCGCCCACGGGACCCGTCATCCCGCATCCGCGCCCGCAACCACACTCCACGAGGAGCCACCGATGACCCTGCCCCGCCTTGCCCGGACCCCGTTGACCGCCGCCCTGGCCGTCGCGATCGCTTTCACAGGGCTGGCCGTCGCGCCGGCACACGCCGCTGCGGCGCCGGTCGCCCTGCCGCTGTCCGCCGCGATGGCCGCCGACACCGCGAAAGCGGCGAAGCTCGACGCGCTCTACGAGCAGTACTGGGAAGAGTCGCTCGAGCTCAATCCCCTGTCGGCGACCTTCCAGGGCGACCCCCGCTACAACGACCGCCTCCCGAACTTCCTGTCCGAGGACTACCGCCAGAAGTCCCACGACTTCACCACGCGCTGGCTGGAGACCGTCGAGGCCGTCGGGCCCGAAGGCCTCGAGGGGCAGGACCTGATCAGCTACGAGATGTTCGTGCGCGACCAGAAGAACGAGCTCGCCAGCGAGAAGTTCCCGGGCTGGCAGCAGCCGATCAACCAGTTCTACAACCTCGCCGCGATGGCCGTGCAGTTGGGCTCGGGCACCGGCGCGCAGCCCTTCAAGACCGTCGAGGACTACGACAACTGGACCAAGCGCGCCTCGCAGGTGCCGGTACTGTTCGACCAGGCGATCGCGAACATGAAGGTCGGCGTCGAGAACGGCGTCGTGCAGCCACGCGCGCTGATGGAGAAAGTGGTCCCGCAGCTCGACGCGCTGATCAAGGACGACCCCACCCAGACCCTGTTCTGGGGCCCCATCAAGAACATGCCCGAGTCCTTCAGCGAGGCGGACCGCACCCGCCTGACCGCCGAGTACAAGGCGCTGATCGCCGATACCCTGATGCCGGCCTACAGCGAGCTGCGCACCTACATCGTCGACGACTACATGCCGCACACCCGCGACAGCGCAGGCATGGCCGACCTGCCCAATGGCGATGCGTGGTATGCCTTCAACGCCCGCCAGCGCACCACCACCGACCTGACCCCGGCGCAGATCCACGAGATCGGACTGTCGGAGGTCAAGCGCATCCACGGCGAGATCCTGGAGGTGATGAAGGAGGTGGGCTTCAAGGGTTCGCTGCAGGACTTCTTCCGCTTCATGCAGGACGACCCGCGTTTCAGCTTCGACACCGAGGACGCGCTGCTGGCGTACTACCGCGGGCTTGAAGACAAGATCGACGCGCACATCCCGAAGCTGTTCTCGCTCACGCCGAAGGCGCCGTTCGAGATCCGCCCGGTCGAGCCGTTCCGCGCGCAGTCGGCCGCCGGCGGCTCGTACATGAGCCCCAGCGAGGACGGCACCCGGCCGGGCATCTTCTACGTCAACACCTACGACCTGCCGACCCGCAAGACCTGGGACGCGGAAGACCTCTACCTGCACGAGGCCATCCCCGGCCACCACTTCCAGCTGGCGCTGCAGCAGGAGCTGACCAACCTGCCGAAGTTCCGCCGCTTCGGCGGCGAAACCGCCTTCACCGAGGGCTGGGGCCTGTATGCCGAGTCGCTGGGCAAGGACCTGGGCGTCTACACCGACCCCTACAACTACTTCGGCTACCTGCAGAACGAGTTGTGGCGGGCCATCCGCCTGGTCGTCGACACCGGCCTGCACAGCAAGGGCTGGACCCGCGAGCAGGTCATCAAGTACATGCTCGACAACTCCGCCGAGAGCAAGACCCAGTCCACCGCCGAGGCCGAGCGCTACATGGCCATCCCGGGCCAGGCACTGGCCTACAAGATCGGCGAGCTGAAGATCAAGGAACTGCGCGCCCGCGCCGAGGAGGCCCTGGGCGACGACTTCGACATCCGCGAATTCCACGCCGAGGTGCTGAAGGACGGTTCGGTTCCGCTGGAGGTCCTGGAGGGCAAGATCGACCGCTGGATCGCCGCCAAGCAGGGCTGATCGGCCCTCGCCGCGACCCGAACGAAAAGAGCCGGCGATTGCCGGCTCTTTTCTTTTCATGCGGGGCCCGGGTGGGCTCAGGCGCCGGCGCTGCGCGAGGCCCCTCCGCGACGGCCAGGGCCGCCCCGCTGCTTCGGCCCGGCATGGGCGTGGCGCGGCGCGGGCTTGCCGTGCGGGCGATGGCCCGGGGCGCGGCGGGCGTTGTTGTTCCCGCCCCCGCCGCGCTTGCTGCGCGGATTCGGGATGGCGACGTCGAGGCGGATCGGACGGCTGGGCTCGAAGCCTTCCACCGCGATCATCTCCACGTCCTTCTTCAGCACGCGCTGGATCTGGCGCAGCAGGCCGCCCTCGTCGTGCGAGACCAGCGACAGCGCCTCGCCCGTCGCGCCGTTGCGCCCGGTGCGGCCGATGCGGTGCACGTAGTCCTCGGCGACCATCGGCAGGTCGTAGTTGATGACCAGCGGCAGGTTGGGGATGTCGAGGCCGCGGGCGGCAACGTCGGTCGCCACCAGCACGCGCGCCTTGGCGGCCTTGAACGCGTTGAGCGCCTTCTGGCGCTGCGCCTGGCTCTTGTTGCCATGGATCGCGACGGCCTTGATGCCCGCGGTCTCCAACTGCTCGGCAAGCCGGTTGCAGCCGTGCTTGGTCCGGCCGAACACGATCACCTGGTCGGTGTGGCGCCGGGCGAGGATGCTGATCAGCAGGTCGCGCTTGTTGTCGGAATCGACCGGGTGAGCGCGATGCGCGATGGTCTCGGCGATGGTGTTCTGGGTGGCGACCTGGACCTGCCTGGGGTCGCGCATGAACTCCAGCGCCAGCGCCTTGATCTGTGCCTCGAAGGTCGCCGAGAACAGCAGGGTCTGGCGCTCGCGCGGCAACTTGGCGAGTACGCGCTTGATCGCGGGCAGGAAGCCCATGTCGAGCATGCGGTCGGCTTCGTCCATGACCAGCACCTCGATCGCGTCCAGGCGCACGCTGCCGCGCTCCATGTGGTCGAGCAGGCGGCCCGGTGTGGCCACCAGCACGTCGACGCCACGGCGCAGCGCATCGACCTGCGGTCCCATGCCCACGCCGCCGAAGATCATGCAGCTGGCGACCGGCAGGTGGCGCGCGTAGCCGCGCAGGTTCTCGTGGACCTGGACCGCGAGCTCGCGGGTCGGCACCAGCACCAGCACGCGCGGCTTGCGCGGGCCCTTGGCGGGTGTGGTCTTGGACAGGCGGTTCAACAGCGGCAGGCTGAAGGCGGCGGTCTTGCCGGTGCCCGTCTGCGCGCCGCCCAGGAGGTCGTGGCCGGCGAGGATCAGCGGGATCGCTTCGGCCTGGATCGGGGTCGGCGTGGTGTAGCCCTGTTCCGACAGCGCACGCAGCAACGCGGGCGCAAGCCCGAGGGATTCAAAAGACATGTAGAGCTCCAATTCCTGATCCGCACCCATGGATGCGGAATCACCCGGAGCTTTCCCTGTAGCCGCGCTGCGAGTCGTTTTATTTGAACGGCACCGGATGCTCCGGGCCGTGTCGGCGCTGCGAATGACGTGCGGAATACAGGCCCCACCCCTTTTGCCCGCGAAGGGCGCCCCGATGGGATCGTGTCCCGTTGGAGGGGTGCGGCAGGATATAGCTGGGAAACGTACCCTTTCGGGCAGCAACCGAGCACCAGACGCCGCGCACTCTACGCGAAAGCACCGACCCATGCCAGCGATTCCGGGGCCGGCGGCCCCCATGCCATGCAGCCGTGGTCGGCCCGTTCAGGTTCCCGGCGGCACGCGCCGGCAGGCCTGGACGCGATCCAGGACCGCGATCGCGTGGGCAAGCGCAGCCCGCTCCTCCTCGCTGAGGCCGGGGTGCCAGATGTCGAAGATCAGCACCGTGCGGACCCGCGTGCCGCGATTGCGGGCGCTGTGGAGGAACGAATCGTCGAACACCAGGAAATCATCGGGCACCCACTGCCGCGTTTCGCCCGCCACGGTGATGGAGCAGCCGTCGGGCAGGTCGACGGGCAGGTGCGCGGTCAGCTTGATGTTGGACAGGCCATGGTGCGGGGGCAGCTCGGTGCCAGGCTTGAGCCGGGACACGAAGCACTCGGGCGCGTGAGGCGGGTATTGCGCCAGCGGGGCCTCCTCCAGGAACGCCCGGGTCCGCGGCAGGCCGGCCATCAGCGCCTCGTCCCAACGCTCGCGGCGCAGCAGGTGGCGGGCCGACCATTCCAGGCTGTCGGCCAGGCTACCCCACTGCCGGTCGCCGCGGGCCTGGGCATCGACATAAGGTACGAAGCCCTCCCCGCCTTCGAGGAAACCCAGCAGTTCCTCGCGCACGGGGCCGATGGCCGCCTGCAGCGGCGCCAGTGCCGGGAGGTCCGTGGTCGGGAACCAGGCTTGGGGCGGCAGCGCCGGGTAGTAGAGGAACAGCGGCTGTTGCGACGCGGACCTGAACTGGCCGGGGCGGCGGCCGAAGTAGATGTCCAGCCAGAGCCGGAAGGCCGGATGGGCCGACACGCTCTGCAGGTGGGCGTGCAGCACAGGGGGCAGCGCCGACGCGAACGCGGCGCTGACCGGGGCGCCGCTGCGCTCCAGGGCGTCACAGGACTGGGCCACGTCCCCAGGCGCCCGGGCCTGGCGCAACGCCTCCATGAATCGCTGTTCACTCGGGTTCATGCCGTCATTGTCCCGCCTCGGGGCCCGTCGCGATAGCCATGGCGGGCCCCGCGCCCGCCCCGTGCATGACCTTTTGCACCCTCACGCCGCCCCAAAGCGGTCTATGGTGGGCTGTCGCCTTTTCGACGGACCGACCTGCCCCGTCCCCTGGCCCATGCCACCGGCCGGACCGCAGGATCGATACGACATTCCTTCACCAGGCCGGAGCACCGTGACCGTGAAAAAACCGCAAATCCTTCTGCTTTCCATCGCCATCGCCGCCACCGTCGCCGCCTGCGGCAAGCCCGACGAGACCCCCACGGCGCAGGTCGATGCCACCGCCTCGCAGGACGACGGCATCAAGCTGGACGAAACCAAGCTGCCGCCGATGAACAGCTTCGTCGCCAGCGACCTCGACCCCAGCAAGGACGCCTGCACCGACTTCGGCGGCTACGTGAACGGCAAGTGGCTGGCCACCAACGACATCCCCGGCGACCGCACCTCCTGGGGCGCCTTCGAGATGCTCGCCGAGCGTTCGCTGGCCGTGCAGCGCCAGATCGCCGAGCAGGCCGCCGCCGACACCGATGCCACCGGCGTCGAGAAGATCGTCGGTGACTTCTGGGCCACCGGCATGGACGCGGAAAAGATCAACGCGCAGGGTCTCGATCCCATCAAGGGCGAGCTGGCCGAGATCGACGCGCTCGACAGCCAGGACAAGATCGCCGACTTCCTGCGCAGCAGCGCCGCCAAGGGCCAGTTCTACCTGTTCGGCTTCGGTCCCGAGGCCGACTTCAAGGACTCGACGATGAACATCGCCTATGCCGCGCAGGGCGGCCTGGGCCTGCCGGACAAGACCTACTATTCGGACGCGAAGCGGGCCGACAAGCTGGAGGCCTACCAGGCGCACGTCGCCAAGGTGCTCGAGCTGGCCGGCGCAAGCGCCGAAGACGCCGCGGCGCAGGCCAAGGACGTGATCGCGTTCGAGACCCGCCTGGCGAAGGCCTCCAAGTCCAGCGAGGAACTCTCGCGCGACGTCGAGCTGTACTACAACCCGGTCACCCTGGCCGAGGCCGACAAGCTGACCCCGAACTTCCCGTGGACCCGCTTCTTCGAGTCCCAGGGCATCGAGGCGCCGGCCATGTTCTCCCTGGCGATCCCCGACTTCCACAAGGAAGTGAGCGCCATGCTCGCCGACGTGCCGGCCGACCAGTGGCGCAGCTACCTGCGCTTCCACGCCGTCGATGGCGCGTCGCCGTACCTGTCCGACGCCTTCGTCGAAGAGAACTTCAACTTCTACAACAAGGCCCTGCGCGGCCAGAAGGAACTCAAGGAGCGCGGCAAGCGCGTGCTCGGCACCATCGAGAACGCCGCCGGCGAAGCCCTGGGCCAGCTCTACGTCGACGTGGCGTTCTCGCCCGAGTCGAAGGAGCGGATGGAGACGCTGGTGTCCAACCTCAGCGATGCCCTCAAGGGCCGCATCGAGAACCTGGACTGGATGACCGACGAAACCAAGGCCAAGGCCATGGAGAAGTGGGCCTCGTTCACGCCCAAGATCGGTTACCCCGACAAGTGGCGCGACTTCAGCGGCCTGTCGACCGACCGCGACAGCTACATCGGCAACGTGCTGTCGGCGATGGAGTTCAACTACAAGTGGAACCTGTCCAAGATCGGCCAGCCGGTGGACAAGACCGAGTGGGGCATGAGCCCGCAGACGGTCAACGCCTACTACAACCCGCTGCAGAACGAGATCGTGTTCCCGGCCGCCATCCTGCAGCCGCCGTTCTTCGACGCCAAGGCCGACGACGCCGTCAACTACGGCGGCATCGGCGCGGTGATCGGCCATGAGATGACCCACGGCTACGACGACCAGGGCAGCCGCTTCGGACCCAGCGGCAACTTCGAGAACTGGTGGAGCGACGCCGACTCGAAGGGCTTCTCGGGCCGGACCGACAAGCTGGTCGCCCAGTTCAGCGGCTACAAGGCCAACGACGAAGAGCACGTCAATGGCAAGCTGACCCTGGGCGAGAACATCGCCGACCTGGGCGGCCTGGCCACGGCCTACGACGCGATGAAGAAGGCGACCGAGGGCACGCCGGACCCGATGATCGACGGCATGACGCGCGACCAGCGCTTCTTCGCCAACTGGGCCACGGTGTGGCGCCGCAACTTCACCCCCGACGAGTTGAAGGTGCGCCTGTCCACCGACCCGCACGCCCCCGCGAACTTCCGCGCGATCGGCGCGCCGTCGAACCTGCCGGCCTTCGCCGCGGCGTTCGACTGCAAGCCCGGCCAGCCGATGGTCCGCCAGGGCGACGACCAGGTCATCATCTGGTAAGTCCACCGCGACCGCTCGACCCCGCGAAGGCCCGGCATGTCCGGGCCTTCGCTTTGCCTGGCCTTGCCTGTCTGCCGCCCCACCGGGCCGCATGCCGTGACGTCAAGCTCATGGGGGCCGTTGCTACACTCCGCCGGTCATCCCGATGGAAGCCGACATGCCCGCATTGCGCCCGCTCACCTGTGCCCTCGCCCTCGGCCTGTCCGCCGCCATCGCCGCCCCGGGCGCGCAGGCCAAACCGCCGGTCGCGTGCGCCGACTTCCATGGCAACACCAATGCCGATTGGCTGGCCGCGAACCCACCCACCGGCGACGCCGGCATGGTCTCGGCCATGGGACAGCTCGCCTCGCGTGCGCGCCAGCAGCAGATCGACCTGCTGGAAGCGGCCAAGCAGGCGCCCAACGGCAACGTGCAGACCCTGCTGGGTGATTTCTGGGCCAGCGGCATGGACGAGGCTGCGGTCGAGCGCGACGGCTCCAATCCGATCGCACCGCTGCTGGAGCGCATCGGCGCGATCCGGCGCGACAAGGACATCCCGCCCGCCATCGCCGCCCTGCACCAGGTGGGCATCCCGGTGGTGTTCAATTTCAGCCCGGACGTCGACCTCGACAACCTGGGGCGCCACATCGGCTACTTCAGCCAGGGCGGCCTGGGCCTGCCGGACCCCGCCTTCTACACCCGCACCGACGAGGACACCCGGACCGTGCTGGCCCAGTACGGGAAGTACGTCGAGCAGATCCTCGTCCTGACCGGCACGCCCGCCGACCAGGCCGCCGCGCAGGCCGCCCAGGTGATCGACCTGGAAACGCGGATCGCCCGCGCCTCGCGTCCACTGGTGGACCTCCGCGACCCGCGCAACAACTACGCCCTGGTGCCCGCGGCCGGGCTCGACAAGCAGTACCGCAAGCTGCAGCTGGAGGATTTCATCATCGCCCAGCAGGTCGGCGATGCCACCGTCTCGATGGCCAACCCGGCCCTGTTCGCCACCCTCGACACCCTCGTCGACGACCTCAAGCCGGCGCAGTGGAAGGCCTACCTGCAATGGCGGGTGGGCGATGCGATGGCCCCGTACCTCTCGCGCGCGTTCCGCGAAGCCAGCTTCAATTTCCGCGGTCGCGTGCTCGAAGGCCGCGTCGCGCCGCCCCCGCGCGAGCAGCAGGTGCTCGACGCCATCAACCTGGCCGCCGGGCCCATGCTGGGCCGCGAGTACGCCCAGCGCTACCTGGACGCCGGCACCAAGGCGCGCGCGGAAACGGTGGCGAGCGGGATACGCGACGCGCTGGGTGCCGCGATTGACCGCGACACCCGACTCGGGGCGACGGCGCGCTCCGAAGCACGGGCCAAGCTTTCGGGGCTCAAGATCGAGATCGGCACGCCGGATCGCGACATCGATTACACGGTGCAGCCGATCGGTCGCGGGAGCTTCGGCGGCAACATGCTGATCGCCTCGACCTGGCGTCACGGGTCGGAGATGCACCGCATCGGCGAGGCCAATGTTTCGCGGCGCTGGAACGTGCAGCCGCAGACCCCGGCGCTGGCCTATGACATCACCCAGAATCGACTGCTGGTGACCGCCGCCATGTTGCAAGCGCCGGTGCTCGACGCGTCCCGTGGCGAGCCGGCGCAGTACGGTGCCTTCGGCGCCCTGGTCGGCCACGAGCTGACGCATGGCTTCGATGCGCGCGGCCGCCTGGTCGACGCGGCCCTGCAGGTCAAGGACTGGTGGAGCGCGGAAGATGCCAATGCCTGGAACGCACTCGCCTCGAGGGTTGCCAGCCAGTACGCCGCCCTGCCCTATCCCGCGCTGGAAGGCGTCAAGGTCAATGGCGTGCAGACACGCGACGAGGACCTGGCCGATCTTTCGGGTGTCGAGCTGGCCTGGGCGGCGTTCACCCGCGGCCATCCCGAAGCGGACAAGGCCGCCAAGCAGGAGTTCTTCAAGGCATGGGCCAGCCTCTGGGCACAGAACATGAACCCTGCGGCGGCCACGGCGCTGGCGTCCACCAGCGTGCATGCCCCGGGCCAGTGGCGGGCCAACGGCCCGCTCTCCAACCTCGCCGATTTCGGCGAGCTCTACGGCTGCCGGGTCGGCAGCGTGATGCGCCACAAGCCCGACGATCGCATCCAGGTCTGGCCCTGAGACCGGCCCCGAGACCGGCCCTGGCGATGGACGGGCGCCAGGCACGGCGCGGGTAACCGCGCCGTTTGCAAATGCAGCGATGCCCGCCGCTGCGACCCCAGGGTCAGCGCACGATGCGCGGCCCCGGTGGCTTGCGCCCGCCCCCGCCGAAGGGCGGCTGGCCGCGCCAGTAGCGGATCATCAACCAGCCGAACAGCATCCCGCCCAGGTGGGCGAAATGGGCGACCCCGGGCTGCCGACCGCTGACGCCCAACAGCAGCTCGATCACGCCATAGACGATCACGAGGGTGCGCGCCTTCATGGGGATCGGTGGGATCAGCAGCATCACGCGCTGGTTCGGGAACAGCATGCCGTAGGCCAGCAGCAGCCCGAAGATGCCGCCCGACGCGCCGACCGTCGGATACGGGGGCTGTCCGCTGGACATCGCCCATATCCCCACTCCGATCTGGCAGACCGCGGCGCCCACGATGCAGACCAGGTAGTAGTTGAGGAAGCGCCGGTTGCCCCAGACGTGCTCCAGCGGCGCGCCGAACATCAGCAGGGCGAGCATGTTGAAGAACAGGTGCGCCATGGACCCGTGCATGAAGCCGTAGGTGAGCACCTGCCAGGGCAGGAAGCCGCCCACGCCAAAGGCGCCATCGCTACCGGGCGGCCACAGCATGAACGACGCGAACGTCGTCTCGGGCAACACTTGCTGCAACAGGAACACCAGGCCGTTGGCGATCAGCAGGGCCTTGGTGACGGGGGGAAGGTTGGAAAACATCTCGGCTCCCGGATACGAAGCGCACATGGTACTGGCTGGCGCGTGTAGGCGTCGCCACGCATCGCTCCCGGCGGCCCTCAGTCCGGCATGCCCCAGACCTGCTCGTCGAGCACCTCTTCCCGGCTCGGGCTGGCACGCACACCCCGGACCCGGCCGTCGACGACCAGGAGTCCCTCGGCACGCAGGCGCTGCGCCTGCTCCAGGTAGCCCGGCGAATCCGCCGCCATCGCGATCCTCCCGTCCGAACGCAGGACGCGGTGCCAGGGCAACGCGGGATCGGTGTTGCTGCGCAGGACCCGCGCCACCAGGCGTGCCCGCCCCGGCAGGCCGGCCCGTCGGGCGACCTCGCCATAGCCCGCGATCTGCCCGCGCGGGATCGCGCGGATCGCCTCGAGGATCCGCGATTCGTTGTCGCGCTTCACGTCGGTCTTGCCGTCCATCGCGTTAGCATACGGGTCCGATCACCGGACCTGCCCCCGCATGCGCAATTTCAGCTCGATCCTGAAGCACCTCAAGGCCTCCGACTACCGGCTCACCGAGCACGACGTGGACGTGGTCTGCATCGAGCTCTCGCTGGAACAGGGGCAGCGCCACCAGGCCATCTTCCTGTCGGAGCTCGACGACGACGACGGACGCCCCTACCTGCGCGTCAGCACCGCCGTCGCCCCGATCACCGCACTGGACATGCATCGCGCGCTGGTCTTCAACTGGCACAGCCGCGTGGGCTACCTCGCCATCGGCGACATGGACGGCGTGCCCCACCTGCAACTGTGCGAGAACCGCCCCTACGACGGCCTCGATCCGGCAGAAGTCGACCGCCTGGTCCTGGAGATCGGCGGCATCGGCGACCGCATGGAACGCGCGCTGTCGGCGGGCGGGGATCTGTATTGATTGGGGATTGGGGATTGGGGATTGGGCTTCCGCATTTCTGGTAGCCGGGTGAAGCCACTCCCACTGCGTGCTGCCCACCGCCCGTCATCCCAGCGAACGCTGGGATCCAGCCCCTGCCCTCGACGCCCTCGTCGGTTCCCCACGCACGACGGCTGCGGGCCCGGATAGGGAAGATGAAAGAAGCCTGGCCTGCGCCTTGACCTGCGGAAGAGACGGGCGCCTGGAGCGCGGTCGACCCGTCCGACGGTCTGTCATGCCAGGGCCGCGTACCCGCGGGCCTTCGAAGCCCAGCCGGCATTGCGGAACGCCTGGCTCCCGGCGTTCGCTGGGGTCACGGGGCCGCGCGAGCGCGCGCTTTCCCGACACCCGGCTCTAGATGCCTCAGGCCCAGCCCATTGCGCGCATGGCTTCGAAGAACAGGTAGGCGATGCCACCCGCCGCGGGAATCGTGAGTATCCACGCCCAGATCATCTTCTCGACCACCGTCCACTTGATCGCGTTGAAGCGCTTGGCGGTGCCGACGCCCATGATCGCGGACGAGATGTTGTGGGTGGTCGAGACCGGGATGCCCAGCGAAGAGGCGGCGAAGATCACAGCCGAGGCGCTCGTTTCCGCGGCGAAGCCGTGGATGGGGTGCAGCTTGACCAGCTTGTGGCCCAGGGTCTTGATGATCCGCCAGCCACCGGCGGCGGTGCCGGCCGCCATCACCAGCGCACAGGTGATCTTGATCCACAGGTCGATGTCCTGGGTGGCCATCGCATTGTCGGACGGGTGCAGGAAGCCGAGCCATGCCGGCAGGTTGTCCAGCGTGCCGACCGATTGGGCGCTGAACAGGGTCAGGGCGATGATGCCCATGGTCTTCTGCGCGTCGTTCATGCCGTGGGCCAGGCCCATGCCGGCCGCGCTGACGAGCTGCGCCTTGCCGAAGAAGCTGTTGACCCAGCGCGGCCGCGCGATCCGGGCCAGCCAGCCCCCGCTGCGGGCCATCATCGAGATGATGAAGAACAGCACGCCCATCACCAGGAAACCCGCCGCGAAACCCAGCACCGGCGACGTCACCATCGGCACCACCACCTTCCAGAGCACGCCGGCGCTGCGGTAGATCGGCTCCTTGGGCTCGGACCAGATGATCGCGTCGAAATTGTTCGAGGCCGCCGCCAGCGCGGCGCCGCAGAGCCCGCCGATGAGGGCATGGGACGACGACGAAGGCAGGCCCAGCCACCAGGTGATCAGGTTCCAGATGATGCCGCCCAGCAAGGCGCACAGGATCAGCTGCGAGCCCACCTCGACCACGCCGATGTCGATCAGGCCCGAGGCGATGGTCTTGGCCACCGCCGTGCCCAGCAGCGCGCCGATCAGGTTCATGCTGGCCGCCAGGCCCACGGCCTGCATCGGCGACAGCACCTTGGTCGCCACCACCGTCGCGATCGAGTTGGCGGTGTCGTGGAATCCGTTGATGTATTCGAAGATGAGCGCCGCGAGTACCACGACGATGACGAGCGTGAGCATCGCGCCGGCCCCTTACGAATTCTTCAGGACGATCTGGTAGGCGACCACGCCCGCCTCGCGACAGCGGTCGATGGCTTTCTCGAGGATCTCGAAGAACTCCTTGAGCAGGAACATCTGCAGGTGGTCGAGCTTGCCGGAATAGATGTCGCGGTACAGCTCGAGCATCAGGCGGTCCGCGTCGTTCTCCAGCGCGCGCAGCTCGTCGCTGAGCGCCTTCATCGGCTCGAGCTTCAGGTGCCGCAGCTGCTTGACCATCTTCACCACGACGCTGGCGGCCTGCTCGAGCATCGCCGCGCGGGGGGCGAAGTCGATGTGCTCGAGGTGCTGGGTGGCCAGCGCGTAGCGGTCGGCGAACTTCTCGATCTGCTTGGGGATCTTGTGCAGGGCGGAGGCGAGCGACTCGATGTCCTCGCGCTCGATCGGCGTGATGAAACTGTCGACGAGCTCCTGGCTGAGCTTGATGGACACGTCTCGCTCGCGCTGGCGGGCCAGCTTGAAGGCGTCCAGGGCCGGCTGGCGGTCGGACTCGCGAAGCATCGCATGCAGGGCCTGGGCGCTGTCGTGGGCGACCTCGGCCGCCTCCTCCAGCAGGGTGTAGAACTGGTTGCCTTGGCCGAAAATGGTTTGCAGGGAGAACATGCGCGCTGTGCCTCGTGGTGGGGCGGTCCGGGTCCGCTCGGTTGCGGAGCGCATTATGACCGTTTCGAGACATTCGCGCAGACCCGCCCGCTCTAGGGCCCCCGCCCGCCGGGTCCGCGCGGCGTACAGGCGTCGCCTGTTATTATCGGCCGTTCAGCCAGACCCCTTTATTCCTTGCCCGGACCCCGCGAAAGCCCCGATCCAATGGACGACGACCCCGAACCTTCCAGGCCCGCCCCGCCCCAGGGGAAACGCACGTGCCGCCTGCCTGCCCTGGAGCGCCCGCCGTGCTGGAACTGACGATCGTCCTGGCGCTGATCCTGCTCAACGGCTTCTTCGCGATGTCGGAGATGGCCCTGGTGACGGCGCGCAAGCTGCGCCTGAAGCAGATGGCCGAGGAGCCGGGACCGGCGCGCCGCGGCGCCGAAGTGGCGCTCGCGCTGGCCGAGCACCCCGACAACCTGCTGTCGACGGTGCAGGTCGGCATCACCCTGATCGGCGTCCTGACGGGCCTGTTCGGCGGCGAGGCGATCGGCGTGATCATCGCCAGCGCGCTCGAGGGCATCTGGCCCAATGCCGCGGAGTATGCGCGGCCGATCGGCATCGGCACCGCGGTGGTGCTGATCACCTCCGGCCAGGTCATCTTCGGCGAGCTCATCCCCAAGCGCCTGGCCCTCACCAACCCCGAGGCCATCGCCAGCGCCGTCGCCATACCGCTCTACGCCCTGTCGCGCCTGGCCCGGCCCGTCGTCTTCCTCCTCGGCGTGATCAACCGCGGCGTGTTGCGCCTGCTGGGCATCCGCGACGACGCCCGCAGCGAGATCAGCGAAGAGGAGATCCGCCTGCTGGTCAGCGAGAGCCACGAGCAGGGCGTGATCGACGCCGACGAACGCAAGATGGTCTATCGCGTGCTGAGCCTGGGCGACCGCACCGCGGAAAGCCTGATGACGCCCCGCACGCGGATCACCTGGCTCGATGCCGAGGCGCCGCTGGAAGACAACATGGCGATCATGCGCGAGACATCGTTCTCGCGTTACCCGGTCTACAAGGACGACGACCGCGAGGTGCTCGGCATCCTCGAGGCCAAGTCCCTCCTCGACGGCCTGGGCCGATCCGGGCCGCCGCGCATCTTCGAACGCCTGCGCGAGGCGCTGTTCGTGTCCGAATCCACCCACGCGTTCAAGTTGCTGGAGATCTTCCGCGAGGAGCAGCAGTCGATCGCCCTCGTGGTCGACGAGTACGGCGACGTCACCGGCCTGATCACCGTCAACGACCTGCTGGGCGCGGTGATCGGCCGCCTGCAGACCGCCGAATCCGAGGACGACCAGGCGCCCGTGGTGCAGCGTGCGGACGGCTCATGGCTGCTCGACGGCAGCCTGGCCCTGGACGACCTGCGCGACCTGGTGAACGGGGCCCGCCTGCCGGTCGGCGACGAGCCGGATTTCCACACCGCGGCGGGCATGGTGATCAACCATTTCGGCCGGATCCCGCACGTGGGCGAACACGTGGACTGGGACAGCTGGCGGATCGAGGTCGTGGACCTGGATGGCCCGCGGATCGACAAGCTGTTGCTGCAGGCCCTGCCGGACCCGGACGCGGGCAGCGATGACACCCTCGGCTGAGCCCCCTCACCACCGCGTCGAGGAGGCGGGAACCCGCGCCCTGCTCGATGCCTTCGCGGTGGGGGATCCCGACGACACCCTGCGCCTGGGCGACGTGTTCACCGGCCTGGGGAAACGCTCGTTCGGCATGCTGCTCTTCATCGCCACCCTGCCGGCCTTCATTCCGATCCCGGGCATGGGCGGGGCGATCAGCGGGCCGCTGACCATGCTGATCGGCGCCCAGTTGCTGGTGGGACTGCGCAAACCCTGGCTGCCGCGCTTCGTGGCCCGGCGAGGCCCGACCCGGCGCTTGATGGTGCGCTTCCGCGACCTGCTCTCACCCTGGCTCGCGCGCCTCGAACGCGTGGTCAAGCCCCGCACCCCGGTCCTCCTCGACCATCGCGCCGCCAGTGCCTTCACCGGGCTGCTGCTGGTCCTGCTCGGCCTCCTGTTGTCCCTGCCGATCCCGTTCACCAACTACCTGTTCGGGGCGCTGATGCTGCTGTTCGGCTTCGCCCTGCTGGAGCGCGACGGGCGGCTGATGCTGGTCGCCTGGATCGCCGGCGTCGTGGCGGTCGGGGTGTTCGGCGGGCTCTCGGGCGGTATCGCCGCGCTGATGGCGGACGCACTGGCGCGGTTCTCCCACTGACGCCCCGGCCGCGGCGGCAGGGCATGGCGTCACACCACCGGAGGCCTATTGCTGCAGCAGGGCGAGGAACTCATTGCCGGGCATGGGATGGCCCAGCCAGTACCCCTGGGCCTGGTCGCAGCCCCGTTCGCGCAGCAGGGCGTACTGGCCGGCCTTCTCCACGCCCTCCGCGATCACGGTGATGCCCAGCGAATGTGCCATGGCGATGATGGCGCTGGTCAAGGCCAGGTCGTCGGGGTCGCGCAGGATGTCGGCGATGAAGCTGCGATCGATCTTCACCCCGTCCACCGGGACCCGGCGCAGGTGGCTCAGGCCGGAGAAGCCGGTGCCGAAATCATCGAGCAGCACCTTGACGCCCGTGGCGCGCAGGCGTGCCAGCTCGTCGCTGACATGGGCCTCGTCGCCGATGACGGCGGTCTCGGTCAGCTCCAGGTGCAGGCGACCGGGCTCGAGACCGGTTTCCCGCAGGCAGGACGCGACCACCTCGGCCAGCGCCCCGCCGCTGCGCAGCTGGCGCGGGGATACGTTCACGGCGACCGACAAGGGCTCGCCGCCGGGATGCAGCTGCTGCCAGCGCACGGCATCGGTGCAGGCGGTATGCAGCACCTTGGGGCCCAGGACTTCGATCAGGCCGCTCTGCTCGGCCACGTCGATGAACACCGACGGCGCCACCTGGCCGTGCTTGGGGTGGTTCCAGCGCAGCAGCGCTTCGGCCCCCACCATGACGCGATCCGACAGCCGGTACACGGGCTGGTAGACCAGGCTGAGCTCGCCCCGGTCCCAGGCGCCGCGCAACTCGTGCTCCAGGTTGACGCGACGCTCCACCGCCAGGTCCATGGCGCGGCTGTAGAAGCGATAGCAGTTCTTGCCGGCGACTTTCGCCTGGTACATCGCGATGTCGCCATTCTTCATGAGCGACGCCGCGGTCGAGGCATCCTCGGGGAACATGGTGATGCCGATCGAGGTGCCCAGGAACACCTGTCGCTCATGGACCAGCATCGGCAGCCCCAGGGTCTCGACCAGCGCCTCGGCCAGGCCCATGGCGATCTCCCGGACGTCGCGGGCGTCCCTGCTGGACGCCTGGACCAGGATCACGAACTCGTCGCCGCCGAAACGGGCCAGCAGGGCGTTGTCGCCCGCATGGAGCGCTATGGCATCGCGGATGCGCGCCGAGCACTGCACCAGCACGTCGTCGCCGGCGTCGTGGCCCAGCGTGTCGTTGACCCGCTTGAAATCGTCGATGTCGGCGAACAGCAGCGCGAGTTGCTGGCCATCGCCGCGCATCTGCAGCAGCTGCTCGTCCAGCGCCTCGCGAAACGCCAGGCGATTGGAGAGCCCGGTCAGTGCATCGGTGTAGGCCATGCGCCGGATGTCGCGGTCGTGCCGCGCCACGCTTTCGCTCATGCGGCTGAACGCGCGCAGCAGTTCGCCGATCTCGTCGCGGCGACGACTGGTCGGCAGGTCCAGTTCGAAACGACCGGCCTCGATCTGTCGCGCGGAGTCGGCCAACTGGCGTATCGGGCGCACCAGCCAGCGCTGGATCAGCCACAGCACCAGCAGGCCGATGATCACCAGGCTCCCGGTGACCAGTCCCACCCAGAGCAGCTGCCGGTGCCCCAGCACCCCCAGGCGCTGGCGCATCTCGGCCACGGCCCGCTCCTGGAAGCCACGGGCGACGGCCAGGTCGAAGCCCATCCGCACGCCGCCCAAGCGCTCGTTGCCGATCATGATCGGCATCGACACGTCCATCACGTTCTCGTTGAACAGGGTCAGCATGGTGGTGGACGCCGCCACTTCGTCGGCGAACTCGTCGTCCATGCGCTTGCCGTAGCTGGGGATCGCCTCGCTGCCGTCGTGGATGATCGTGCCCGCGTCGTCGTAGACCAGGACATAGCGCGCGTCGGGCTGCCGCAGGGCGGCCGCGGTGAGTTCGCCGATCGCGTCGAGGTCGAAGTAGTACAAGGGATTGGTCAGCGATTCGGCCAACTGGTTGACCATGCCCTCGCCGCGCCGGTTGAGGCTGTTGCTCACCACGCCCTGCATCGCGTCGCGGGTGACGTCCACGACGTCGCCCTGCATCTGCTCCTCGCGCTTGAGCATGAGCGCCATCATCAACAGCATCACCATCAATGCCGCCGTCATCAGCAGCAGGAATCTCGACCGAAGCCCTCCGCTCAGCTTCATTCGACCTCCGCCCTGACGCGCTGGACGCCTTCGCCGATCCGGTCGAGCGCATGCATCGAGACGTCGTCGATGGGCAGGAACCGGGTCGTGCCGAAGAACTCCCGCAGGGCGGCGGATGCTTCGGGGTCCTCGGACGCGCCCACCAGGACTTCACGCAGGCGCTCACGCACCGCCGGGGCCATGTTCGGCTGCACCAGCTCGAGGGCACGCGGGAACTCCGGCGTGTCGCCGATGATCACCAGGTCCGGCTTGAAGGCCTCCGGGACGCGGTTCGGGTTCTCCCAGTCGAGGTTGCTCATCACGCCCACGTCGACCAGGCGCTTGTGGACCCAGGTGGCGATGTTGAGTTCCGAGCGTGCGAACAGGTAGCCGACGGCGTCGGGCCCGGCATGGTCCAGCGGCGAGAGCAGCACGTCCAGCGGCATGCCGCGGTCCAGCAGCGCGGCGGCGGGCACGAAGTACGCACTGGTGGAGGAAGGACGCTGGAACGCCACGCTATGCCCCCGGATGTCGTCCAGCGACTCGATGCCGCTGTCGCGACGGGCGAAGAACACGCTGTGGTAGTGGCTGCTGCCACCGCGCTCGGTCAGCAGGAGCGGCCGGGCGCCACCGCGGTCGCGCATCAGCAGGGCCGTGCCGGTGGTTTCGGTGATCCAGTCCACCCGGCCCCGGCGCAGGTAACTGGCCATCTGCTGCGGGTCCTTGGCCATCAGGATGCGTCCCTCGCGGATGCCCACGTCGGCCATCCGCGGCACGACATAGTCCAGGAGGGGCTTGAGCTGCTCGTAGTGCGACTTGGGATCGTCGCTGATCCGCCCCAGCACCAGCACCCCGGACTCGGCATGGTTCGCCGCGACCGTGCGCTCCCCGGCACGCCCCTCGACGGACACCACCAGGACCAGCATCAGTAGGGCTCGGCAGCACAGGCGCAGGATCAAGGGCGGTGACACTCCGGCGATTTCTCCAGCCAGACTAATCCAAAGCCGGGGGTGCGGCTATCGGCATCTGCCGATTCGTCGGGAACTGCGACTGCGGGCACACGCCCTACCCGCCGTCCGCCGAGCGTCCCGCCAGCATCGCCATGCGCTCGACGTCGGCCAGGACGCCGCGCAGCAGGCGGACCTCGCGGCTGTCCAGGCCGGCCTTGAGGAACAGGCGCCGGAACTTGCGCAGGGCGGACTCGGGCGCCCTGCCCTTGTGGAAATCGATCGCCTCCAGGGCATCGCCCAACTGGCCGAAGAAACCTTCCAGTTCCGAATGCGATGCGGGCGATTCCGCCCTGCCCGGCGCCGACGCCGACGCCGACGCCGGCGCCGGGCCCGGGTCGCCCACCAGCACCGCCAGCCGGAGCTCGTAGGCGAGGACCTGGACCGCCATGGCCAGGTTGAGCGAGCTGTACTCCGGGTTGGCCGGGATATGCACCGCCGCATGGCACAACTGGAGTTCCTCGTTGTCCAGGCCGGTCCGTTCGCGGCCGAACACCAGCGCCACCTCGCCCCCCCCGGTCGCCGCCTCCAGCGCACGCGAGGCCGCGTCGCGCGGAAGCAGTTCGTCCAGCGCGATCCGCCGGCTGCGCGCCGTGCACCCCAGTACCAGGCGGCAGTCCGCCACCGCCTCGGCCAGGGTCCCGCAGGTCCGGGCCGATGCCAGCACGTCGTCCGCCCCGGCCGCCAGGGCCTCGGACTCGCGGTCGGGGGCTTTCTCGGGCGCCACCAGCACCAGCCGGTCCAGGCCCATGGTCTTCATGGCCCGCGCGGCGGAGCCGATGTTGCCCGGATGCTGGGTCCCCACCAGGACGATGCGCAGGCGGTTGGTGATCGGTTCAGTTGTCGAATGGGTCGTCATCGCCGTCAATGGTAAACTCCGCGCCCCGGCCGCGCTCGCGTCGTGTCATGCCGGGATGCTCTTTTACCTCCTTCCAGTCCGGCCGGCGAACCGCCGCGCCCCCCCTCTTTCGCCCGAGGCCGCACCGCCATGCAGAAACCCGCCGTCACCCTCATGGTCAAGGCCGCCCGTGCCGCCGGCAACGTGCTGCTGCGCCACATGCACCGCCTGGACGCGATCAACGTGGTCGAGAAGGACCGCATGGACTACGCCTCGGAAGTCGACGAAGAGGCCGAGAAGGTCGTCATCAAGGAGCTTCGCCGCGCCCATCCGGACTACGCCTTCCTGGGCGAGGAGACCGGGAGCGCGGGCAAGAGCCGCTTCACCTGGGTCATCGACCCCCTCGACGGCACCAGCAACTACCTCCGGGGATTCCCGCACTTCTGCGTCTCGATCGCGCTGGTCGAGAACGGCGAGCCCATCCATGGCGTGATCTTCGACCCGATCCGCAACGACCTGTTCACCGTCAGCAAGGGCAGCGGCACCCAGCTCAACGGCAAGCGCGTGCGGGTGGCCGAGCGCAAGACGCTCGAGGGCACCCTGCTGGTCACCGGCTTCCCGCCCCGCGAGCGCAGCCGCGCCAGCGCCCAGCTCAAGACGCTCGACAACCTGCTGCTGGAAGCCGAGGACGTCCGCCGCACCGGTTCGGCCGCGCTGGACCTGGCCTACGTCGCCTGCGGACGCGCCGATGCCTATTTCGAGGCCGGCGTGAAGCCCTGGGACATCGCCGCCGGCGCCCTGATGGTGCGCGAGGCCGGTGGCAAGGTCTGCGACTTCAAAGGACGTCCCAGCGGACCGATGGATGCCCGCGGCATCGCGCCGCGTGCGCTGGTGGCCGCCAACCTCAAGGTCTGCGAACTGCTGCAGAAGAAGATCGTCGACACCGGCTACGCCGCGGCATTCGACTGAGGGGTGGTGATTGGTGATTGGTGATTGGTGATTGGTGATTGGTGATTTTTTATCAGGGTAAAGAGAAAGGCCGCGGAATCCGCGGCCTTTCTGCTTTCTCAAATCACCGATATCCAATCACGAATCACCAATCACCACCCATCACGGCCGCCGCGCCAGGGCCTCCTCGTCGCGGGCCTTGGGCATCAGGTCCTGCTTGGTGACCTTCAACGGTCCGATGGTCAGCAGGGTGCTGGCGACGAAGATCGACGACAGGGTACCGATCACCGCGCCGATCAGCATGGACTCGGCCAGGCCGCGCAGGGAGCCGCCGCCGTAGAGGTACAGGGCCAGCATCGTCAGGATCGCCACGAACGAGGTGATGACCGTACGCGAAAGGGTCTGGTTGATGGCGGCGTTGATGATGCCGATGGCGTCGCCGCGCATGGAGCGGAAGTTCTCGCGGATACGGTCGAACACGACGATGGTGTCGTTGATCGAGAAGCCCATCACCGACAGGATGCCGGCCAGCACGGTCAGGTCGAACTCGTGCCCCGTGATCGCGAACCAGCCCGCCACGGCGATCACGTCGTGCAGGGTGGTCACGGTCGCGGCGACGGCGAACTTCTTCTCGAAGCGGAACGAGATGTAGATCATGAAGCCGACGACGACGAAGATCAGCGCCCAGATGCCGTTGATGGCGATCTCCTTGCCGACCTGCGGGCCGACGAAGTCGCTCTTCATGACGGTGCCCGGATTGCCCTCTATCGCCAGTGCCTGCTGGATCTCGCGCGCCGTGTTCTGGTCCGCCCCGCCCTCGCCTTCGCCGGTCCGGGGCTGGACGCGGATCAACAGGTCGTTGCCGTTGCCGAAGGTCTGCACCTGGGCATTGCCATAGCCGGCGCCATCGAGGCGGCTGCGGATGTCGTCGACGTCGACCGGCTGCTCGAAGCGCAGCTCGGTGACGGTGCCGCCCGTGAAGTCCAGGGCGAAGTTGAAGCCCTTGAACGCGATCGCCCCGAAGGACCCCAGGACCAACAGCAAGGCGATGGACAACGAGATCCAGCGCAGGCGCATGAAGTCGATCTTGCTGTCATAGGGGAACAGGTTGAATGGTTTCATTTCGGAAATGTCCCGGTCAGATGGCAATGGACTTCAGCTTGCGACGACCGCCATAGATCAGGGTGGCGATGGCGCGGGAAGCCGAGACCGCGGAGTACATGGAGGTGCCGATGCCGAGGATCAGCGCGACCGCGAAGCCCTTCACCGGGCCGGTGCCGAAGGCGAACAGCGCGACGCCGGCGAGCACGGCGGTGATGTTGGCGTCGGCGATGGTGCCCACGGCGCGGTCGTAACCCGCCGCGATGGCCGCCTTGGCCGGCAGGCCCGCACGCAGTTCCTCGCGTATTCGTTCGTTGATCAGCACGTTGGCGTCGACCGAGAAGCCCACCGTCAGCGCGATGCCCGCCATGCCCGGCAGGGTCATCGTGGCGCCGAACCAGGACATCAGCGCGACCAGCATCAACAGGTTCAGCAGCAGCGCGATGCAGGTGATGACGCCGAACATCCGGTAGTACACCAGGAAGAAGCCCAGGATGAAGATGAAGGAGTACTGGATCGCGGTCATGCCGCGCTCGACGTTCTCGCGACCCAGGCTCGGGCCGACGATGCGTTCCTCGATGAAGTCCATCGGCGCCGCCAGCGAGCCGGAGCGGAGCAGCAGGGCGAGGTTCGCCGCTTCCTTGGTGCTGTCCAGCCCGGTGGTCTGGAACTCCTTGCCGAACACGCCATTGATGGTCGCGACCGAGATCACTTCCTCGTCGATCCGGGTGCTGCGGATCTCCTCGCCGTTGACCACGCGGACCTCGGGCACGCGCTCGATGTAGACCACCGCCATCGGCTTGCCGACGTTCTCGCTGGTGAACTCGAACATGCGCTGGCCGCCGGCGCCGTTGAGGCGGACGCTGACCGACGGGGTGCCCGACTGCGGGTCCATGCCCGACGAGGCCGTGACCATCTGGTCGCCCGAGGCGATCACGCGCTTGCTCAGCAGGATCGGGATGGGCTGGCCGTCTGGGCCGGTCTCCTTGCGGTTGTAGAGCTTGCCTTCGGGCGGCACGATGCCGGTGTCGCGGGCGCTGACGGCGTCCGCGTCGAGCACCGCGCGCCATTCCAGCGTCGCCGTCGCGCCGAGCACGCGCTTGGCCTGCGCGGTGTCCTGCACGCCGGGCAGCTGGACCACGATGCGGTCGTCGCCCTGGCGCTGGATGATCGGCTCCGACACGCCCAGCGCATTGATTCGGTTGCGCAGCGTGCCGACGTTCTGTTCGATCGCCTCGACCGCCAGCCGTTCGATCTCCGCGTCGCTCATCCGGACCGTGACCGCGCGGCCATCGGCGGAGACCTGCAGGGTGGGCTGGGCGATGATGATCGCCTCCCGCGCCTGCTCGGCGGCGCCGGCGTCATTCAGCGTCGCCACCACGGTGTTGCCCGCGCGGCGTTCGACCGACTGGTAGCGGATGCGCTTGTCGCGCAGCAACACGCGCACGTCCTCGGCCGTCGCCTCCAGGCGCTTGTCGAGCGCGGCCTTCTGGTCGACCTGCATGGTGAAATGCACGCCGCCCTGGAGATCCAGGCCCAGCAGCATCGGCTTGCCGCCCAGTTTCTGCAGCCATTCGGGCACGGTGGAGGCCAGGTTGAGCGCGACCACGTAGTCGTTGCCCAGCCCCGGCCGCAGGGCGTCGGCGGCCTTCACCTGGGCATCGGGATCGGACAGGCGCACCAGCAGGTTGTCGCCATCGATCTCGACCGCCTTCGGCGTCACGCCGGCGGCTTCCAGGTCGGTTTCGACGCGCCCCTTCAGGGCCTCGTCGACCACCGCGCCGCGGTTGGCGCTGACCTGCACCGAGGGGTCCTGCGGAAAGATGTTCGGCAGGGCATAGACGGTGCTGACGATCAGGATCAGCAGTAGGAGAACGTATTTCCAGCGCGCGTAAGTCAGCATCTAAGACATCCTGCGGCGACCGCACCGGCCGCCCTATCCAGTCGGTTGTGGCGTCGGCTCAGGCCGACTTCAAGGTGCCCTTGGGCAGGACGTTCGCGATCGCGCCCTTCTGCACGCGCACCTGCACGTTGTCGGCGACCTGGACGGTGATGAAGCTCTCGCCGATGTCGGCGATGGTGCCGGCGAGGCCGCCGTTGGTGATCACTTCGTCGCCCTTGGAGAGCTTCTCCAGCATGGCGCGGTGTTCCTTCTGGCGCTTCATCTGGGGGCGGATCATCAGGAAGTACATGATCGCGATCAGGGCGATCGGGAACAGCAGCTGCATGCCCATGCCGCCACTGGCAGCCGGGGCGCTCTGGGCGTATGCGGGCGAAATCAGGAGGTCGAGCAGGTTCATCAGGGGCATCCTGGGTCGAAATCAACGGGAGATTATGGCACGAGCGGGCCGGGCACCGGGGCGCGGGACCGGACGGGCCGGCGCCCGCGCCGCGGGGCCGCCGGCTCAGGCATCGGGGACCGGCAGCCCCCGGGCGGCATAGAAGGACTCCCGGAAGGCGGCGAAGGTTCCCTGGCCGACCGCCTCGCGCATCCCGGCCATCAGCCGCTGGTAGTAGCGCAGGTTGTGCAGGGTGCCCAGCATCGGGCCCAGCATCTCGTTGCAGCGGTCCAGGTGGCGCAGGTAGGCGCGGCTGAAGCCGTTGGCGCAGGCGTGGCAGTCGCAGCCCTCCTCGATCGGCCGCAGGTCGTGCTCGTAGGTCGCGTTGCGGACCCGGATCGTCCCCGTCGACGTGAAGAAGTGGCCATTGCGGGCGTTCCGGGTGGGCATCACGCAGTCGAACATGTCCACGCCGCGCGCGACCGCCTCGACCAGGTCCTCCGGCCGCCCCACGCCCATCAGGTAGCGGGGCCGGTCGGCGGGCAGCTGCGGGCAGGTATGGTCGAGCATGGCGTTGCGCTCGGCCTCGGTCTCGCCCACGGCCAGCCCGCCAATGGCATAGCCGTCGAAGCCGATCGCCCGCAGGCCCTCGGCCGAACGGCTGCGCAGGTCGGGATGGACGCCGCCCTGGACGATGCCGAACAGCGCCGCGTCGTTGCCCTCGTGGGCCCGCTTCGAGCGCTCGGCCCAGCGCAGCGACAGCTCCATCGAGCGGGCGATGCGCTCCACCGCGACCGGCTGCCCGTCCACGTGCACCGGGGGGCATTCGTCGAAGATCATGACGATGTCCGAGCCCAGCACCTTCTGGATGTGCATGCTCTCCTCGGGCCCCAGGAACACCTTGCGGCCGTCGGTGGGCGCGGCGAAATGCACGCCGGCCTCGGTGATCTTGCGCTTGTGGGCCAGCGAGAAGACCTGGAAGCCGCCCGAGTCGGTGAGGATCGGGCCGTCCCAGCGGGCGAATCCATGCAGGCCGCCATGCGCCTCGATGACCTCGAGGCCGGGCCGCAGGAACAGGTGGAAGGTGTTGCCCAGGATGATCTCCGCGCCGAGCTCGCGGACCTGGTGGGGCAGCACCCCCTTGACCGTCCCGTAGGTGCCGACGGGCATGAATGCGGGGGTTTCGATGCTGCCGCGCGGGAAGCTGATGCGGCCGCGGCGCGCCCTGCCGTCGGTCGCCAGCAACTCGAAGTCCATCCGGCTCATCGACCGCCCCCGTCCGCCCGCGGCCACAGCAGCATCGCGTCGCCATAGCTGAAGAACCGGTATCGCCCGGCGATCGCGTGGGCATAGGCCTCGAACACCCGATCCTTGCCCGCGAACGCGGAGATCATCATCAAGAGGGTGCTTTCGGGCAGGTGGAAGTTGGTGATCATCGCGTCGACCGACCGGATGCGGTAGCCCGGCAGGATGAAGAGGCGGGTTTCGCCGGCGAACGGACGCAGCTCGCGTTCCCCGGCGTCGTTGGTGCGCATCGCCGACTCCAGCGCGCGCACCACCGTGGTGCCCACGCCGATCACGCGGCCGCCGGCCGCGCGGGTCCGCCGCACCTGGTCGACCAGTTCGGCGCCCACGTTGAGCCATTCGCTGTGCATGACGTGCTGGTCCAGGTGCTCGACGCGGACCGGCTGGAAGGTGCCCGCGCCCACGTGCAGGGTCACGTGGCCGGTGCCGATGCCGCGCTCGCGGAGCGCGGCCAGCAGGGCATCGTCGAAATGCAGGCCCGCCGTGGGCGCGGCGACGGCCCCCGCTTCACGGGCGAACACGGTCTGGTAGCGCTCGGCATCGGCCTCGCCCGGCTCGCGCTCGATGTAGGGCGGCAGCGGCAGGCGGCCGGCCTTGACCAGCCAGCTCTCCAGCGACTCGGGCAGGCGGAAGCGGAGCCGGTAGAACTCGCCGTCGCGGTCGAGGACCTCGGCCTCGCCGCCGGCATCGAGGGCGATCACGGCTCCCGGCCGCGGCGACTTGCTGACCCCCAGCTGGACGCGTGCATCGGCGCCGCCGAGCAGGCGTTCGATCAGTATCTCGACCCTGCCGCCCGTGCTTTTCTGGCCGTACAGGCGCGCCGGGATCACCCGGGTGTCGTTGAACACCAGCAGGTCGCCGGGCTCGAGCAGCCCGGGCAGGTCGCGGAATGCGCGGTCGTCCAGTACGCCAGGCGACGGCGGCACCACCAGCAGGCGGCTCGCCGAGCGCTCGGCCAGCGGTGCCTGGGCGATCAGTTCGGTGGGGAGGTCGTAGTGGAAGTCGGACTTCTTCAAGCGGGGGTCTTCGAGGACGTGTCGGGCCCGTCGCACGGCGGGCGGGCCGCCCATTGTAAGAGGTCCTGCCCCGCCCGGCCGGGACCGCTCAGCGCTCGAACTTGGCCGACAGGATGATCGACGAGGTGGTGCGCCCCACGCCATCGATCGCACCGATGCGGTCGGTCAGCTCGTCCATCTCCTCGACGCTCGGCACCATGCCCATGGCGACCAGGTCGAAGGGACCGCTGACGGAGTGCAGCACCCTCAGCTCGGGCATGGCCCTCAAGGCTTCCACCACCGCCGCCATCTGCTTGGGCAGCACGGTGATCATGATGTGGGCGCGGATGTGGCCCTGCTCGGCCTGGTCGTGCACCCGCACGGTGTAACCGCGGATGACGCCCTGCCGCTCGAGCCGCTCGATCCGGCTCTGCACGGTCGTTCGCGACAGTTTCAGCTGCCGGGCGATCTCGGCGATGGAGGCGCGTGCATTCTCGCGAAGCACGGAAAGCAACTGCTGGTCGGCGGCGGTGATCTTCATTTGAACGATATTTTTCGTCGAATTGACGAAATCAGCTGGAATTCCGTTCAAATCTACACTGTCTATCGACGAAATAATCCAGATAATAGGGAGATAACGCTCAGAAAGGAGAAGCACATGGCCGTCACCGACACCCTCGCCCCCCTGCGCGCCCATGGCGGTTCGCGCCGCACCGTGGGCCTGGACGACGACACCCTGCTCCGTTTCGCCCCCCGCCACCCCGCACTGGTCGAGGCCGTGGACGCCGCGGCGGCCGAGTACGCCCGGATCAAGGACGAGTTCGGCGAGCTGCTCGACATGGACGAGGACGCGCAGGCGCAGGCCGTGCAGGGCGGCTACATCAATTTCTATCCCGACGACGCCGTGAACCCCTATGTCGCGCTCGCCGCGCGCGGGCCCTGGATCGTCACGCTCAAGGGCGCCGTGCTGCATGACTCGGGCGGCTACGGGATGCTCGGCTTCGGCCACGCGCCCAAGGCCGTGATCGATGCCATGTCGCGGCCGCAGGCGATGGCCAACATCATGACCCCGAACCTGTCGCAGCTGCGCTTCGAACGCCTGCTGCGCGACGCGATCGGCCTGGGCCGCGAATGCCCGTATGCGAAGTTCCTGTGCCTGAACTCGGGCTCGGAATCGGTCACCCTGGCCGCGCGGATCGCCGATGCGAACGCCAAGACCCTGACCGACGCCGGGGCGCGCCACGCCGGTCGTACGATCAAGCGCGTCGTCGTGAAGGGGGCCTTCCATGGCCGCACCGACCGCCCCGCGCTGTATTCGGACTCCTCCCGCAAGACCTATGCGAAGTTCCTCGCGAGCTACCGCGACGAGGACTCGGTGATCGCGGTCCCGCCGTACGACATCGAGGCGCTGCGCCAGGTGTTCGCCGACGCGGACGCGCAGGGCTGGTTCATCGAGGCGATGTTCCTGGAGCCGGTCATGGGCGAAGGCGATCCGGGCCGCAGCGTGCCGCGCGATTTCTACGACGCCGCACGCGAGCTCACCCTCGCCCATGGCTCCCTGCTGCTGGTCGACTCCATCCAGGCCGGGCTTCGGGCGAATGGCGTCCTGTCGATCGTCGACTATCCCGGCTTCGACGGCGCCGAGGCACCCGACATGGAGACCTATTCCAAGGCGCTCAACGCAGGCCAGTACCCGCTGTCCGTGCTGGCGGTCAACGCGCGGGCCGCGGGCCTGTACCAGAAGGGCCTGTACGGCAACACCATGACCACCAATCCGCGTGCGCTCGACGTCGCCAGCACGGTGCTGTCGATGGTCACGCCGGAACTGCGCGAGAACATCCGCGCGCGCGGCGCCGAGGCGCTGGAGAAGCTCGAGGCCCTTAAGGCCGAACTGGGCGGCGAGATCACCAAGGTCCAGGGCACGGGCCTGCTGTTCTCCTGCGAGCTCTCCTCCGATTTCAAGTGCTACGGCGCCGGTTCCACCGAGGAGTGGCTGCGCGAGCACGGCATCGGCGTGATCCACGGCGGCGTCAACTCGCTGCGCTTCACCCCGACCTTCGCGATCACCAGCGAGGAGATCGACATGCTGGTCGGCATGATCGGCCGGGCCCTGAAGGAAGGACCGCGCGCCAGCGAGGCGGCGGCCGCCTGAGGACCGCTGTCCACGCACGAAGAAGGGCGGCCGCAAGGCCGCCTTTTTTCGTTGCAGTCACCCAATCCCAGGCGCGGGCTTCTTCGGCAGTTCGTCGTCCAGCCGGCATCCGTCCCCGTAGCCCAGGTAAGCGCAGCGCACCCGGGGCCTCGATTCCAGGGGACATGGAAGGTCGGTCCAAGGACCGCGAAGCCGCACGGGGGGAGGCGACGGCAGCCCTCGCCAGCCGCGTAGCCCGGACAAGCGCAAGGCCGTAGGGTGGGTAGAGCCGAAGGCGAAACCCACCGTCGCGTAGCCGCACGCATGAGGAACGATGGGTTTTGCTTCGCGCTACCCATCCTGCGAAGCCACGAACACCTGACCGCCAGCCACGCAGGGCCGTAGGGTGGGTAGAGCCGAAGGCGAAACCCACCGTCGCGCAGCCGCACGCATGACGAACGATGGGTTTTGCTTCGCGCCACCCATCCTACGAAGCTGCGAACGCCTGACCGCCCCTACTCCCAGCAGCGGTCGCGCCGGCCCTTGAGGGTTGCCTCGCGCACGCAGTCGCGTGGCGCGATGCGGCCTTCCCGCCGCTCCACCACGCGCTTCGGACCCGGCCCGGCGTCGACCAGGTCGAAGGCATCGTAGAGACGCCCGGTCGCGGTGCGGGCCTCGTAGCCCAGCCGCCCGTCGGCGATGCGGATCGCCTGGAACAACTGCGTGTCCTCCCCCACCGGCGACATCGTCGACCGGGCCTCGGCGGACAGCCGGTACTGCTTGGCCCCGGCCACCGACACCACGAACACCGGCGCGCGCGACGCGTCGTCCAGTCCCCGGCGGCCATAGGTATGGTCGTGGCCCTGCAGGACCAGGTCGACGTGGTGCGCGCGTATCACCGGCAACAGATGATCGCGCAGGGCCGCGTTCTCGCGACCATCGCGCGGGGAGAAGAAGGGCTGGTGCAGCAGCACCACGCTCCAGCGGTTCGGGTTGCCGGCGAGGACGCCATCCAGCCATTCGGCCTGCGCGCGCGCCGTGCCCAGATCCAGCGCCGAGGTGCCGTCGATCACGGCGATGCGCACGCCCTGGTAGTCGAACCAGTAGGTCGTCGCCGCGCCCGTCCCGCCCTGGATGCCATTGGCCGGCAAGGCGAACTGCACCGGCCAGTGGCCGCCGAGCACGCGGCGCTCCCGTGGCGTGTCCTCGAATTCCTCGAAGTATTCGTGGTTGCCCGGAGCGGGCGCCGTCATCGCCGACGTGGACAATACCCCGGTCGCGTCGAACCACTCGCCCCATTCGTCGTCGTCCTCGCCATCGCCACCGCTGACCATGTCCCCTGCGTACAGGACCAGGCGCGCGTCGGGCGCGTGCCGCAGCGCTTCCCGCGCCACCCGCGAAGTAAGGCTGAGGTTCTTGTTCTGCGTGTCGCCGAAATACAGGAGCTCGAGCGGCTCGCCGACGACCCCCGCGGTCCGCAACTGCATCCACGCGCTCCACGTACGGTCGCCGCCCACCCGATAGGCGTACAGGGTGCCGGGCTGCAGCCCGTCGACGTCCGCCCGATGATGGTGGGCGACGCCGTTCTCCGTGCCCAGCACCTGGCTCGTCGCGGCGATGCGTCGCGGCGTGCCCATGTCCGGCGAATCGCCGGCGGGCACGATCTCCAGCCAGGGCGCTTCGACGCTCGCATCCGTGCGCCAGGCCACCGCGAAGCCTCGCGCGGCATCCTCGGCCGGCGACGCCACGATCCGGTCCGGGAAGCCGTCGGCGACGTAGCGCGCCACGCCGGCGGGCACCTGGGTGTTGGGCTCCGGTTCGCGAACCCGCACCGCGTCGCTGGCCGCCACGGTGCCGGACACCCCCAGGAGGGCCGCCAGGCCCAGGCGGCGCAGGGTCACGGTCGACACGACTCAGCGACCGCAGGTCTTCAACGACAAGGCGCGTGCGATGTCGCGCCAGTCGAAGGCCGCGACGCCCTGGTCGTCGTCGACGGCGTAGAACACGCCCTCGGGAAAGCGTGCGTCGGGATGCATGTCCAGCCACACGCCATCGGTGTTGGCGGTGCGCTCGCCGGCGAATGCGCCGACGTGGGCCAGGCTCACGCGATCGAACACATGGAACAGGCTGCGGTCCTTGAACTGGTCCGTCGCCAGCCAGTAGCCGCTTCCGTCGGCGCATGCATACAGGGCCATGCCCTCGGCCTGGGCCTTGAACAGTCCGGCGCCGACGTCGCGGACACGGTAGCGGCCATCGAGACCGTACTCCCGCAACCGGGTACCGACCGCCACGTCCTCCTCGGACAGCAGCAGGCGGTCATGCGCGACGTCACCGTACACCGACTCGGCGATGCGGATGGCGCCGGAGGCGCCGGTATCGCCGAACGTGCCTGTCAGCGTGGCCTTCCAGCCGGCGTCGTGCTCCAGGCGGTAGCGCTTGAAGCGTTCACCGAGCTCGTCCAGAGGCGGCGGCACGTCCTCGTCCCGGGGCGACATGTAATTGTCGCTCACGATCACTTCGTAGCCGGCGCCCGCCTTGTGCACCCAGAGTCCATAGGGCTGCTGCAGCTCCGTGGAGCCGAAGGACAGCAGTGGCTCGAACGATGGCAGGGCGAACACCTGCACGCGACGGTTGTCGCGCTCGACGACGAACACCAGGTCGTCGACCACCGCGATCCCGTTGGGACGGTCCAGGCGGCCCGGCCCTTCGCCCGGTCCGGCGACCGCGCGGATGCGCCGGCCGGTGCCGCCGTCGTACACCACCAGCCGGTCGGTGGTCTTGGCCGTGGCGATCAGCCAGCGCGCGCCGTCGGGTGCCGTCCAGGACGCCGGCGAATCGATGTTGTCGTCCGGCGTCGGCGCGGTGGTGAACGCCTCGCGCACCACTTCGTGCGGGACACCGGCATCCACCAGGAGGGGATCGACCTCCATCGTTTCGTCGGGTTCGTGTTCCGGCGACCCCCGCTCCACCGGCGCCGGGGTGGCACAGGCCGACAGCAGGACGGCTACGCAGAGGAAGGACAGGTGTCGCATCGGCATTGATCCCATTGCTGCAATGAATATGTCAGGAAAGCGCAACGTTCTACCCGAGTTTCGTGACGCTGCGGTGTCATCGCACCAGCGCCTGCTCCGGAGGGCATGGCCGTCCATGCATGCGCTGCAACCGGGCTGCCCCACGAACGTCACCCGCGTCATCGAACCGGCACGCGCATGTCATTTGCCTGCCATCGCACGGACGTACAAATGCCGCTTTCAGCGAAGCGGATCTTTCCTCCATGAAGCACACCCTCCTGGCCTCCAGCCTGTCCCGCGCCCTCTTCTGCGCCGCACTGCTGCCCGCCAGTCTCCCGGCCATCGCCCAGGACATGGAGTCGCCGGGCGCCTCCCCGGCTTCGCTGGCCTCGACCGGCGCGATGGCGGCCAAGGACCTGGACGCGGTGGTGGTCCAGGCCGGCATCGCCTACCGCAACCGGTCCGAGGCGACGGCCCCGACCCTGGTCTACGA
>JAUIJO010000196.1 GCA_030431185.1 Gammaproteobacteria bacterium
GGCGTCGACATCGGCTGCGGCATGGCCGCGGTGCGCACGACGCTGCGCGCCAGCGACCTGCCCGACAACCTGGCCCTGCTGCGCGGCTCGATCGAGCGCAGCGTGCCGGTCGGCAACGGCCCCGGCGGCAACCACCGCCGCGTCCCGGACAGCATCGGCACGCGACTGGCCCAGTCGGGCCTGGCCGAACGGCTGGATGCGATCCGGCTCAAGCACCCGCGGATCCGCCCGGACAAGGTGGACGCGCAGGCCGGCACGCTGGGCGGCGGCAACCACTTCATCGAGATCTGCCTCGACGAGTCGGACGCTGTGTGGGTGATGCTGCACTCGGGTTCGCGCGGCACCGGCAACCGGGTGGGTACGTACTTCATCGAACAGGCGCGTCGCCAGCTCGAGAAGCGCGTGCTGGGCTTCCACCTGCCCGACAAGGACCTGGCCTTCTTCCTCGAGGGCGAGCCGTTGTTCGACGACTACGTCGAGGCGGTGTCCTGGGCGCAGGACTACGCCCGCACCAACCGCGAGGCCATGATGGCCCGGGTGCTGCACGAGATGCACCACCGCCTGCCGAAGTTCAGGCTCGACCGGCTGGCGGTGAACTGCCACCACAACTACGTACAGCGCGAGCAGCACGGCGGGGACTCGCTGCTGGTCACCCGCAAGGGCGCGGTGAGCGCCAGGGACGGCGAACTGGGCATCATTCCCGGCAGCATGGGGACGTGCAGCTACATCGTGCGCGGCAAGGGCAACGCGGACAGCTTCCACAGCTGCAGCCACGGCGCCGGCCGCGTCATGAGCCGCACCGCGGCGAGGCAGGCGATCACCCTCAAGCAGCACCGCGAGGCCACCGCGCACGTGGAATGCCGCAAGGACGCCGGGGTGATCGACGAGTCGCCGGCGGCCTACAAGTCGATCGATGCGGTCATGGCCGCCCAGACCGACCTGGTCGAAGTCCTGCACACCCTGCGACAGGTCGTGTGCATCAAGGGCTGATCGCAGCCGCGAACGGTCCACGGCAGGCCGCCTCCCCGGAGGCGGCCTTTTTTTGTTTGATCGCGGCTGCCGCGGGATACGCGCACCCTGCCTGGCGTACCGCCCCTTCACCGGCGTGTCGCGCCACGCCCGCTAGGGTCGGCGCATGTGAAACACCCCGCAGGAGTGCCGTCATGGGCAGGTTCGCCGAACGCATCCACACCGACCGCGCCGACATCGCCCGGCTTGAAGCCCGGATCCTGGAGCTTCCCAACGATGCGCACGTGGAGCTGACGCTCGACGACGGCAGCCGGGTACGGGGCACGGTCGCGGCACGCGCGAGCCTGCAGCTGTTCGAGGACCAGGACGGCAACGAGGGCATGAACGCCATCGTCCGGATCGAGGATCCCGCCCTCGATGCACCGGGAACCGCCGGCATGCACGATATCTGGGTGGACCGCATCGCCGACGTGCGGCGCCTGCCACGCGCCGACCCGGGCTAGGCGGACCGCGCCTCGCGTCAGGCCGTCCTGGCCTGCTTCGCCAGCTGCCGCAAGGCCTGCTCGAATACCTCGACCGGCTGGCCGCCCTGCACCAGGTGCTGGCCATCGAAGATCACCGAGGGAACCGCGCTGATGCCGCGGCTGGCATACAACTGCTCCTGCCTGCGCACGGCCTCGCCATGCGCATCGGACGCGAGCACGGCGCGCGCCGCGGCCTCGTCCAGTCCCGCCTCGGCGGCGACCGCGGCCAGCACCTCATGGGAGGAGACATCCCGTCCTTCGCCCTGGTAGGCGCGCAACAAGGCGTGCTTGAGGGCCCGCTGCCGGTCCAGGCCGAGCCCAGCCGCCCAGTCCAGCAGGCGATGCGCATCGAAGGTGTTGTGGATGCGCGTGCGGGAGCCGAACTCGAACCCCACCGCAGCACCGCGTTCCCGGAGGACTTCGCGATTGCGTTCCAGCTGTTGCGGCGACAGTCCGTACTTCGCGGCGAGGTGTTCGTTGGCGTCCTCGCCTTCGGCCGGCATCCGCGGATTGAGCTCGAACGGCTGGAAATGCAACTCGACCTCCACCTCCCCGCCGAGGCGTGCGATCGCCTGTTCCAGGGCATTGAGCCCGACCGCGCACCATGGGCAGGCGACGTCCGAGACGAAATCGATGCGAACCGGAACGGGGGATGTCATATGAAGGCTCCGTGAAGGTGGCTGGAATGCGCGCGTGGCAACGTATGAACCGATGTGGGGGTGCGTGCCGGGGCTTCAACACGGGGGCCGATCCGTCGCTTCCACGCGTTCAGTCCAAGCGGGAACCGTCCATGGGATTCGTCCGCAAGCCCTGGTTCTTCATCCCGGCGCTGATCCCGCTGGCGCTGGGCCTGTACGCAATGGCCGGGTACTGGCTGGCGCCCCGGCTGATCCGCTCCGAGGCGACCGCCTTCGTCGACGAGGCGCTGGGCAAGTCGCTGGCCCTGGGCGAGATCCGGGTCGATCCGTTCCGCTTCACGCTCGACGTCCACGACCTCGCGATCGGCGAGAAGGGCCACGACAGGCCCATGGTGGCCCTGGACCACCTGTTCGCGGACCTGGAGGGCTCGTCGCTGTGGGAACGGAGCTGGAACCTGTCGCAGGTCCGCGTGGAAGGGCCGTACCTCGATGCCAGGATCCGGCCCGACGGGTCGCTCAACCTGGCCGATCTGGTGCCCCGCTCCGAGGGCCCCGACACATCCTTGCCTTCCGCACGGCTGCAGGCACTGACGGTGTCGGGCGGGCGGATCGACTTCGCCGACCACAGCCGGCGCCTGGAGCCGACCAAGACGCTGTCCCCGATCGACTTCACGCTCAAGGATTTCCGGACCACGGCGGAAGGCGGTGGCTTCAGGCTGGCGACCGCCAGCGAGGAGGGCGAACGCCTGGAATGGTCGGGCCACCTCTCGCTCCAGCCACTGGAATCCGATGGCCGGTTCACCGTCACGGGGCTCAGGGCCGACAGCGTGTACGCCTTCTTCAGCGACGCCTTGCCGATGCAGCTCACCGCGGGCAGTTTTGACCTGGGTGGTGATTACCGCTTCGAGGTCGCCCCCGGGACGGGCATGCAGTTGGAGGCCCACCTCCCGGAGATCCGGGCCGACGCGCTCGCGCTGCGGGCGCGCGACGTCGAAGACGACTGGGTCACCATCCCGGAGGCGGTCCTGCAGGGCACGCGCCTGTCCCTGCGCGAGCAGCACGTGGGCATCGACTCGATGCGCGTCCGCGGCCTGGCGGCCTCGCTGTGGCGCGAGGCCGATGGCCGCCTGAACATCGAACGCCTGCTGGCGCCACCGGACACCCGGAGCGGCCCCGCGGCTCCGTCGGGCGACGACTGGACACTGGACCTGGACGCGGTCGCCATCGAGGCCGGCGATGTCCGGTTCGAGGATCGCATGGTCAGCCCAGCCGGGCCGTGCAGATCGAGCTGGCGGCGACCGTGAACGAGGTCGCGCCGCTCGAGGTGACCGGCAGCGTGGTCCCCGGCACCGTCGCCGCCGAGCTGCAGGTGGACGTGTCCCGCATGCCGATCGAGCAGGTCCGCGCCTACCTGCCCGACGTCCCCACCATCCGCCTCCAGTCGGGCATCGCCGCGGCGAAGGGGGCGCTGGTCCTTCAACCGGAAGGAGGCCCTGCGCCCGCGCTGCGCTTCAGTGGCGACGCGGCCGTCTCGGACTTCGAACTGGTCGAGGCCGGCAATGGACGCCCGTTCCTGTCGTGGGGGCAACTCGATGTCGACGGACTCGACTACACCGCCGGCCCCGATGCGCTCCGGGTCGCGACCGCGACGGTCACCCGACCCTACGCGCGGGTCATCATCGCCGAGGACCAGTCGCTCAACCTCGCCCGCCTGTTCGGCGACGCCGGGCCCGCGCCCGGGACAGCCGCCAACGCAAGCCCGGGGACGATGCCGGTGAGCATCGCGCGACTGGCCATGAAGGCGGGCACGATGAGTTTCGCGGACTTCTCGATCGAGCCCGACTTCCAGGCCGAGATCGACGCCCTGCAGGGCAGCATCACCGGCCTGTCCACCGCGCCCCGCAGCCGCGCGAAGATCGACCTGGAGGGACAGGTCATCAACCGGTACTCGCCGGTCAGCATCAGCGGCGAGACCAACATCGCCGCCTACGACCAGTACACCGACATCCGGATGGCCTTCGAGAACATCGAACTGCCGATCTTCAATCCCTACTCCGGCCGCTGGGCCGGCTACGCGATCTCCAAGGGCAAGCTGAGCACCGAGCTCCACTACCGCATCGACGAACGGAAACTGGTCGCCGACCACCACGTGGTCGTCGACCAGCTCGAGTGGGGCGACGCCACCGGCAGCAAGGACAAGGTGTCGCTGCCGATCCGACTGGGCACGTCGTTGCTCAAGGACCGGCACGGGGTCATCGACCTCGACCTGCCGGTGACCGGCACCCTCGACGATCCCAGCTTCCGGATCGGGCCGGTGGTCTGGCAGATCATCAAGAACCTCATCGTCAAGGTGGTCACTGCGCCCTTCGCGTTCCTGGGTTCGCTGTTCGAGGGCGCGGAGGCCGCGCGCTACGTCGACTTCGAACCCGGGTCTTCCACGCTGCCCGCGACGGCCGGCGACTCGCTGGCGGCATTGTCCAAGGGACTCAACGACCGTCCGGCGCTGAACCTGGACATCCCGGCCGGCCCGGCCGACGCGACCGATGCGCAGGCCCTGCAGGAACAACGCTTCATGGCCGCGCTCGCCCGGGCCAACGGCAACGCGGCCGAGGGCACCCCGCTGGACTATGCGGGCATGGACGCCAAGGACAGGCTCGACCTGCTCGAGACGCTGTACCGCCAGGAGACCGGCGTCAAGGCGGACCCGCCCGCGCTCGACAAGGCCGGGCTCGCGGACCAGTCCTGGTCGGAACGTCGCGCCTCGAGGCGCGAGGCCGACGTGGCCTGGCTGGAAGCGCAGCTGCGTCCCCGCTATGCGGTCGGGGACACCGAGCTGTCGCAGCTCGGGCAGGCGCGCGCGGTGGCCGTGCAGGAAGCCTTGCTGGCCAGCGGCGATCTCGACCCGACCCGCGTGTTCCTGGCCTCGGCGTTGAAGGCCGAACCCCACGACGGACGCATGCGCCTGGAACTGGCGCTCAAGTGAGGGGTACCGGCACGGGGCCGCGCGTCCCGGCCATCGCACGGAAACGAAAAAACCCGGCTTTCGCCGGGTTCTTCCTGCGGTGCGGTCCCCGGTTCACACCGGGGAGCGCGATGCGGTCGGTTCGCCTTACAGCGCTTCGACGGCGTCGGCCTGCAGGCCCTTCTGGCCCTGGACGACGGTGAAGCTCACCTTCTGGCCTTCCTGCAGGCTCTTGAAGCCCGAGCCCTGGATCGAACGGAAATGGACGAACACGTCCTCGCCATTCTCACGGCTGATGAAGCCGAAGCCCTTGGCATCGTTGAACCACTTGACGGTTCCAGTTTCACGATCAGACATTGTGTAGCTCCTGTACAAACAGATTTATAGGCCGCCGAAACGGCAGAGAGGCTGGTTGCAAGGAGCAAGCGAGGCGCACGATGGGTGGA
>JAUIJO010000197.1 GCA_030431185.1 Gammaproteobacteria bacterium
GAGTCTGTCCAATAAGAACCCGGTTAATGAAACGTTTCCGGCTGTGGCTACAAAGCTCCAGCGCCCAGCGGATGTAATGGTTCCTTTATTGGTTGTGGTTTGAGGATAGACGTCGTTGGTACCGCTAATCTGGAAGGTTCCACCGTTAACCGCAATGGTTTGTCCATTGGTAACGTTTACAGTGGCACCACCATCGATATCAAAGATACCCGCAGATTGGGTCATCCCTGTTGGTAAATTCAGAGTGTTGCCATTAGGGACTTCCAGGGTAAAGAAGGATCCACTCGGTATATCTAAGCTACTAATTGTTAAGCTGGTGGAATCAAGACTGACAGAGCCACCAGCAGTCTTATTAAAGGTGAGGGCCCCAATGGTACTGCTTGAAGAAAAACTCTGATCGGTGTTTGAAGCTCCATCATCACGCATTTCAATCTGACCGTCATTGAAAGCTATAGTTCCACTGTTGTTGAAGTCACCAAACACAGCTAGAGTTGAATTCGTCGCCGCTTGAAGTGTGACGTTACCTGTAGTGATCGTCACATCATTACAAGTTCCAGTACCATTAATAATTGGATCGTTGGCCTGATCAGGGATCACGCAGGACTGAGTCGCCGATGGAACACCATTGGACCAGTTGCCTGGATTGAACCAATCTGTACCTAGGGTTCCAAGCCAGGTTGTTGTTGAAGCCGTGATGCCCCACTTGAGCATCAAATAGTTTTCGACATCGGTGACTTCAAGAGCGGATAGCGCCCGGTTGAAGATAATAATCTCAGAGGCGAATCCACCCCAAGTGCGCGAAGCACAGCAGCCCGTGCGATCTTGCGAAAAGGAATCCGCCGTGGTGTTACCCGTTGTCACAAGGCTAAGAACGCTTTCTGTGGTCGGCATATTGGTTGTCGTACCAGTAATGCCCGCAGTATTAAGTTGTAAAGTTCCTCCAGTAACGTTTGTCGAAGCATTGGCTGCACTAAAAATGGGGCCGCTGGTCGAGTCACGGTGGAAATCAAATGTGGCACCTGCAGAGTTGCCTAATAAGAAAGCTGTGTTACCAGGGTTTGAGCTGTCCTCACGAATCACCCAAAACCAATCACCAATCACGACGCATGCATTGCCCCTTCTGCCAGCACACCGACACCCGCGTGATCGATTCGCGGGTGTCCGACGACGGCGCGACGATCCGCCGTCGTCGCGTCTGCGAGGCCTGTGGCGAGCGTTTCTCCACGCTCGAGACGATCGAGCTGAAGTTGCCGGCGATCATCAAGAGCGATGGCCGGCGCGAGGCCTTCGACGCCCGCAAGCTGCGCGCCGGTTTCGACCGCGCGCTGCAGAAGCGGCCGGTGTCCGAAGAGGAGATCGAGGCCGCGGTGCGTGCCGTCGTCCACCAGTTGCGCATGACCGCCGAGCGCGAGCTGGGCTCGATGCGGGTGGGCGAGTTCGTGATGGCCGAGCTGCGCAAGCTCGACCACGTGGCCTACGTGCGCTTCGCTTCGGTCTATCGCGCCTTCGAGGACGTCGCCGACTTCCGCGAGGAGCTGGACCGGCTGGAAAGCGACAATTCGGCCGAGGGCCAGTTGCCATTGCTGGACGACACCGTGTCGGCGAGCCGGCGCCGCAAGCCGCGGTGAGTGCCGGCGGCGCGCCGATCGGCCCCGGACGGCCCTGCCGATGCGTCCGACACCCCCAACACCCCCAATACCGCCGATCCCCCGGATGGCGAAGAGGACGAGGCCGACCATGAGCGGACAGGCTTTCAGCGCGCTGGACCACCTGATGATGAGCCGCGCGTTGCGGCTCGCCGAACGCGGCGCCTACACCACCAAGCCCAATCCCATGGTCGGCTGCGTGCTGGTCCACGGGGATCGGGTGGTGGGCGAGGGCTGGCATGAGCGCGCCGGCGAGCCCCATGCCGAAGTCAATGCACTCGCGCAGGCCGGCCGCAAGGCCAAGGGGGCGACGGCGTACGTGACGCTCGAACCCTGCGCCCACACCGGCCGCACCGGCCCGTGCAGCCAGGCGCTGGTCAAGGCCGGCGTGGCGCGCGTGGTCGCCGCGATGCGCGATCCGTTCCCGCAGGTCTCCGGCCGCGGCTTCGAGGCCTTGCGCGAAGCCGGGATCGAGGTGGCCGATGGCCTGATGGAAGCCGAAGCCCGTCATCTGAACCGGGGCTTCCTGTCGCGGATCGAGCGTGGCCGGCCCTGGGTCCGCGTCAAACTGGCGACCAGCCTGGACGGGCGTACCGCGCTGGCCAATGGCGAGTCGAAGTGGATCACCGGCGAGGCGTCGCGGCTCGACGTCCAGCGCTGGCGCGCCCGCAGCAGCGTGATCCTGACGGGGGCGGGCACGGTCCTCGCCGACGATCCGCAGCTCACGGTGCGCCTGGGCGACGACACCCCCTTCGTCGCGCCCTTGCGGGCGGTGCTCGATCCCGGCCTGGCGACGGTGGCGCGTGGCCGCGTGCGCGAAGGCGACGCTCCGACGCTCTATTTCCACGCCCCCGACGTGAAGCCACCGCGGCAACTGGAGGCGCAGGTGACGTCGGCGCCGGTCAAGGCCGGTCGCTTCGACCTGGACGCGGTGTTGCGGCAGTTGGCGAGCGGCCACGACGCCAACGAGGTCCACGTCGAAGCGGGGGCGACGCTCGCCGGGGCGCTCCTGGCCGACGGGCTGGCCGATGAAGTCCTGCTCTACGTCGCCCCGGTCCTGCTCGGTGCGCAGGCGCGTCCGCTTTTCGACGGCCTCGACATCGCCCGCATGGCGGACCGGCTGGAGCTGGCCCAGGTCGACGTCCGCAGGATCGGAGAGGATACCCGCCTCCTGCTGCGCCCCAGGACCGCCTGAGGCACGGCGGCATGGCCAGCGACGGCTTCAAGGATCACTTCTCCGGCGTCGCCGGCGACTATGCGGCGGCCCGGCCCGAATACCCCGATGCCCTGTTCGACGCCGTGGCGGCGACGGTGCCGGCTTCGGCCCGTGCCTGGGAGCCCGGATGCGGCAGTGGCCAGGCGACCCGGGGCCTGGCCGCCCGCTTTGCCCATGTCCACGCCACCGATCCCGCCGCGGAGCAGCTGTCGCGGCACTGGGCGGCCGGGACGGGCGATCCCCGCGTCTCGCTGGCCGTGGAACCCGGCGAATCGACCGCCCTGCACGATGGCAGCGTGGGCCTGGCGGCGGTGGCGCAGGCCCTGCACTGGTTCGACCGGCCGCGTTTCTTCCGTGAATGCCAGCGGGTGCTGTCGCCGGGCGGTGTGCTGGCGGCCTGGGGCTACGGCGACTTCCTGCCGCCGGAAGGCATGCTCGACGCGGTCGCCGACTACCGGCGCCAGAGCGCCCCGTACTGGCCTGCCGAGCGGGTCGAGGTCGATGCCGCCTATGCCGGTTACGACTGGCCATTCCCCGCACTGCCCACGGCCCCGGCCTGGCTGGAGGCCGAATGGAGCCTGCAGCGCTTCCTGCGCTATCTGGCCAGCAGTTCGGCCTGCCACCGTTGCCTGCAGGCCAGCGGCGACGACCCGGTGGCCCGCCATGCGCCGGCCCTGGCGGCGGCATGGGGGGATCCCGCGGACCTGCGCCTGGTCCAGTGGCCGCTGTTCCTGCACCTGCGTCGCAAGCCCCGGTGGGCCCATCGGAAGCGCCGGCGCGGATCGGTGGAACACTGCATCCGCTCCGCCGGCATGGCCCAGGGCCCGGCGGTGCTAGAATCGCCCTGCCGGAAGGCCCCTCGGGGCCGTCCGGCGATTTCGACACGACGTCTTCAGGGCGGGGTGGAATTCCCCACCGGCGGTAGGCGCGGGCAGGCGGTCACGCCGTGCCGGCGCGAGCCCGCGAGCGCCTCCGGCGGGTCCTCCGGGACCGGTTGGAGGGTCAGCAGATCCGGTCCGATGCCGGAGCCGACGGTCACGTCTCCCCGGTCGCCGGGGGGCCACAGTCCGGATGAAAGAAGACGGCAACGCGCGACCCCGCGGAATTCCCGTGGGGCGGGCGTGCCGCATGCCTTGTGGCGTTTTTCGCTCACCATCGCGGGAAACCTGCACATGCACCAGACACCATCCACGACCGGAAGCCCGGCAACGGCGATCGCCCCGCGCGCCAACGGCGACGCCAAGGCTCCTGTCCCGGCACCCGTCCGACGGGGGGCTTGCTGATGTTCACCGGCATCATCGAAGGCCTCGGCCGGCTCGCGTCGACCGAACCCCTGGGCGGCGACGTCCGCCTGCACGTCGAGGTCGGCAGTCTTCCCTTCGAGCAGGTGCAGCTCGGCGAGAGCATCGCGGTCAACGGCGTCTGCCTGACCGTGATCGCCTTCGACGCGGGCGCCTTCGCCGCCGACGCGTCCAACGAAACGCTGGCACTCACCACGCTGGGCAACCTCGAGCCGGGCGCCGTGCTCAACCTGGAGCGCGCGATGCGTCCGACCGATCGCCTCGGTGGCCACCTCGTCAGTGGCCACGTCGACGGCCTCGGCCAGGTCCTGTCGATCGCCGACGACGCCCGCGCGCAGCGCTGGCGCTTCGCCGCCCCCGCTGACGTGCTGCGCTACGTCGCCCGGAAGGGCTCGATCTGCGTCGACGGGGTCAGCCTGACCGTCAACGAAGTCGACGCCGAAGGTTTCGAGGTCGCGCTCGTCCCCCACACCGTCGCCCACACCGCATTCGCGCACACGCGCGTCGGCAACGCGGTCAACCTCGAGATCGACCTGGTCGCGCGCTACGTCGAGCGCCTGCTGGCCGGGCGCGCGCTTCCGGAGTCCCGCCCATGAGCTTCGCCCCCATCCCCGAGCTGCTGGAAGAGATCCGCAACGGCCGCATGGTCGTGATCGTCGACGACGAGGACCGCGAGAACGAAGGCGACCTGATCATGGCCGCCGAGCTGGTCAAGCCCTCGGACATCAACTTCATGGTCACCCACGCCCGCGGCCTGGTCTGCCTGTCGCTGACCCGCGAACGCTGCGCCCAGCTGGGCCTGCCGCCGATGGTCCGCGACAACACCTCGCAGCACCACACCAACTTCACCGTCAGCATCGAGGCCGCCGAGGGCGTCACCACCGGCATCAGCGCCTACGACCGCGCGCACACGGTACGCACCGCGGTGCGCCCGGACGCGAAACCGGCCGACCTGCACCAGCCCGGGCACATCTTCCCGCTGCAGGCGCAGCCGGGCGGGGTGCTCAACCGTGCCGGGCACACCGAGGCCGCCGCCGACCTGGCGATGATGGCCGGGCTCGAGCCGGCCGGCGTGCTGGTGGAGATCCTCAACGCCGACGGCAGCATGGCCCGCCGCCCCCAGCTGGAAACCTTCGCCGCCGAGCACGGCCTGAAGATCGGCTCGATCGAGGCCCTGATCCGCTACCGCCTCGACACCGAGCACACCGTCGAGCGCGTCGACGCCCGGCCGATCCAGACCGAGCATGGCGAGTTCCAGCTGGTCACCTACCGCGACCGCCTCGACCATGGGCTGCACTTCGCCCTGCTGCGCGGCGAGCCGGTGGCGTCGATCCCGACCCTCGTCCGCGTCCACGTGCAGAACCCCCTGGCCG
>JAUIJO010000198.1 GCA_030431185.1 Gammaproteobacteria bacterium
GAAACGGCCGCCGGGTTCGAACTGGTAGATCGTCAGGCCGCCGCGCTCGCTGTCGAAGAGCTTCTCCACCGTGCCGTCGGCGACGGCGACGACGGGCGTGCCGCGTGGCGCCATGATGTCGAGCGCGTCGTGCCGGCGTCCTTCGCCGCGCGCATCGTCGTAGGTGTTGGACAAGCGATCCGCGGCAACGCCCCGGACAGGGATCAGCAGATCGCCGGGCGCGGCGGGCCCCGCGATCGTCGCGGCCTCGCCTGCCTCGTCGTCTCGGCCGGTGTCCACGTCGGGGGGCATCGGGGGCGAGGTCGGTCCGGATGCCGCGTCGTCCTGCGGTGGGGCGGGCGGAGACCTTGGCGTTGAGGGGGGCGGCTCGACAGGCACGGGATCGGGCGGGGGCGGCGACGCGGCATCGCCCGGCGCCGGTGCGGCCACCGGTGCCGCGTCGGGCGTCCCCTGGCCATCGCGATGCAGCAGGAAATACATCGCGTTGGCCCCCAGCAGGACCCCCACCACCAGGATCGACAGGGCCCTCAGCATCGGCGCACCCGCGATCCTGCCCGTGACGCGCGTCGGGCCGCCCCGCATCAGTGGATCACTCGCGCAGGACCGCCGGCGTGCCCGGCGAGACCGCCCCGGCCAGGGCCCGGGCGCTCCAGTTGGTCATGCGGATGCATCCATGCGAGGCGGTCTTGCCGATGGTGGACGGCTCGGGCGTGCCGTGGATGCCGTAATGCGGCTTGGACAGGTCCACCCAGACCACGCCGACGGGGTTGTTCGGACCGGGCGGGATCTTCGCCTTCTCGTCGGACGCTTCCGCGTCCCAGAAGAGGTCGGGGTTGTAGTGGAAGACCGGGTCCTTGGCCACGCCATTGATCGTCCATTCGCCGATCGGCAGCGGATCGTGCTGGCTGCCCATGGTCGCGGGATACTGGGCGAACACCTTGTCCTGCGCGTCCACCAGCATGATGGCCGCGTCGGACTTGTCGACCACGACCTTGGCCGCCTGCGGCAACGCCGCGGTCCCGTCGATCACGTTGGGCACGCGGATCGACTCGCCGGCCGCGAAGCGCGCCCCCGGGTTGAGCGTGCGCAGCAGGTCGGGGCTGGCGTGGAACTGTTCGCCGAGCGCCTCGGCCGCCGACTCGTAACCCAGTGCATCGAGCTTGGCCTTGGCCGCGATGTCGTCCGGCAACGCGACGAACGGACCGGCCACGTCGGCCGCCGCGATCGCGTGGTCGACCGTCGTCGCCGCCGCGTCGGCGGTCAGGGCCTTCCAGGTCGCGCCGTCGAGTTCGCCGGTCGCGTCCATGCCTGCGTGCTCCTGGAATCCGGCGATGGCCCGCGAGGTGTTGGAACCGTAGATGCCGTCGATCTCGCCGGGCGAGAAATGCGCGCGGTCGAGCAGCACCTGCACGCGCAGCCAACCCTCGGCCCGGGGGCTGTCCACCGAAGGCGGCGTCGCTTCGGATCCCGACGGGCTTGCCGGAGCCGGGCTGGCGTCAGCGCCCGTGTCCTGGTCGGCCGCGGGTGCCGCGTCCTGCCGGGGTGCCGGATCGGCGAGGGCGGAGAGGGGAAGCGCCAGGCTCAAAGAGAGGGCAAGCACGCGGGCACAGGCACGTGTCAGCGGGCTTCGGGCAGACGGAAATCGCTTTTGCGCATCGATCACGGAGTTCACCAGGAGGGGATGTCGTCGACGATGCTGCGTGAGGCGATTGCGGCCCGATGTGAAATCCCGCGCCGAGTCTTGCTGGCAGATGAAGCGGGACCGGTCGCCGACCCTGTCCGGGCGACCTGCAAGCTGCCGATCGCCCGGCGCCCTGCATGGGGCCGGTGGAAGGACGACCGGAGGGTGGGGAGGGAGCTTGCGATGACAGCGTTGGACGTATTTTTCGGCCATCCCGGCCCTCCAGGCCACTCGGGATCGCAGGAGACCGTACTCGCCCCGGAACCGGGCCGCGCGGGGCGCGGATGTCCGACTGGCGTCGCCCGTGCACGTGAAACCTCGTATGGCGGGCCTTGCCGCCGGCCGCCGGAATTCCCGACGACCGGCGGTTCCGAGCCCCTCGGGTGTGACCTGGGACAAGAAATTCCCACGGATCCGGATGATAGCGTTGTCATCGATGCGCCCCCACCGCCGTTCGTGCAGGCGCCGCATCCGTCAGCACGCACGATTTCAACCCAACAAGGAAGGAGGACGGCAACATGAAGTTCCCGGCAAAGTGCATGGCAATCCTGGCTCTATCGCTGCTATCGGGCAGCGCGTTCGCGCAGAACTGGCAACTGGTCTGGAGCGACGAGTTCAACGGCTCGATCGGACCCGACTGGGTGTTCGAGACCGGCAACGGCAGCGGCGGGTGGGGCAACAACGAGCTGCAGTACTACCGGCGCGAGAACGCCACGATCGAGAACAACACCCTGGCGATCACCGCGCGTCGCGAGGACTTCGGCGGCTACCGCTACACCTCCGCGCGCATGAAGACGCAGGGTCGCAAGACCTTCAAGTACGGCCGCATCGAGGCGCGCATGAAGCTGCCCTCGTTCATGGGCGCGTGGCCGGCGTTCTGGGCGCTGGGCGCGAACCTGCCGCAGGTCGGCTGGCCGGCCTCCGGCGAGATCGACATCATGGAACACGTCAACAACGAAAACCGCAGCTACGGCACCATCCACTGGCAGGACCACAACGGCAACTACGCCCAGTACAGCGGCCACATCGACACCAGCGTCCAGGACTGGCACGTCTATGCCATCGAGTGGGACGCCAATGCGATCCGCTGGTACGTGGACGGCAACAAGTTCCACGAGGCCAGCATCCAGGGCGGGGTCAACGGCACGCAGGAGTTCCACAACGACTTCTTCCTGCTGCTGAACTTCGCCATCGGCGGCAACTGGCCCGGTTTCAACGTGGACGAGAGTCAGCTGCCCGCCAAGATGAACGTCGATTACGTGCGCGTGTATTCCGGTGACGGCGGCACGCCGGGCGTGGCTTCGGCCCACCAGCACTGCAACTACGGCGGTTACGGCGTGTCGCTCCCGGTGGGCCGCTACACGCTCTCGCAGCTGCAGGCACGCGGCGTCTACAACGACGACATCTCCTCGCTGCGCGTCGGCAGCGGCTACCAGGCCACGCTGTACGAGAACGACAACTTCAGCGGCGCCAGCGTCGTGAAGACCGCCGACACCTCGTGCCTGGTCGCCGACAGCTTCAACGACCGCACCTCGTCGATCGTCGTCGCGCCCTTCTCGCAGGGCTGGACGCGCACGATCGAGGCGGAGAACTTCAGCCTGCAGCAGGGCGTGCAGACCGAAGCCTGCTCCGAGGGCGGCCTCAACGTGGGCTGGATCGACCAGGGCGACTGGTTGTCGTATGCCGGGGTCAACTTCCCCGCCAGCGGCACCTACCGCGTCGAGTACCGCGTCGCGAGCCCGGGCGGCGGCGCGCTGTCGCTGGACCTCAACGCCGGCGGCATCGTGCTGGGCAGCGTGCAGGTCCCGGCGACCGGCGGCTGGCAGAACTGGACCACCGTGTCGCACACGGTGAACGTGTCGGCCGGCACCTACGACCTGGGTGTGTACGCGGCCCAGGGCGGCTGGAACATCAACTGGCTGCGGATCACCCGCCTGTAAGCCCGCGTGCGGGCCGCCTGGGCCCGCTGGAACCTGGATCCCCGGGGCGCGAGGGCCGCGTCCCGAAGCCGGCCGCGCCCCGGGGATCCAATCGGAAGATCGACCCGCCCCTCCGTCGGCGGGCTCGAAGGGGCCGGCAAGGCGTGCCGGCCTCGTGGCAAGCGACGCTCGGGCGAACGTGGACGGGGCCGGGCCGCGGGCCGTCGGGCCGACGCCCCCGCCTTCGCATTCGTCGCCGTGGCACGCGTTTCGTCGGCACCCGCCCCGGTTCGTCGCAGCGTGTCTTGCAGCGGGCGGCGTGGCCGCCCATGTTGGTGTCCATGGGCGCCGTTCGCCCGTCGGAGGACACTGCGCATGAAGACCCTGATCGCCCTGCTGGCCTGGTGCCTGCTGCTGGTGCTGTGCTGGCCGCTGGCCTTGCTGGCCCTGGTGCTGTGGCCGCTCGCCTGGCTGGTGTCGCTGCCGTTCCGCCTGGTCGGGATCACCTTCTCGGCGCTGTTCGCGTTCCTGCATGCGCTGCTGACCCTGCCGGCCCGCTTGCTGGGTTGGCGGCCGTCTTCCGCGCATTACGCCTGACCCGTCCCGGCGGAGCCCGTCCGTCGCGCCGCCGATGCGCGACCGGGGCCACGCCGCCTCCCGCCCCTGCCTCCAGAGAGACTCCCATGAAAAGACTGACCTGCCTGGTCGCGGCGCTGGCATGCGCCCCCGTCATGGCCGCCCCCGCCGCCTCCAGCGAGCAGGCGGCCGACGCCACGCCCTTGTTCGGGACCATCTCTGCGCTGGACACGGCCGTGTTCGATGCCTTCAACCACTGCAGCATCCCTGGGCGCCTGGGCGAACATGCCGGTTATTTCGCGCCCGATGTCGAGTTCTACCACGACACCGGGGGCGTCACCTGGTCGCGGCAGGAGATGCTGGCCAACACGGAAAAGCATGTATGCGGCAACTTCCGCCGCGAACTGGTCCCGGGTTCGTTGAAGGTGTTCCCGATCAAGGGTTTCGGCGCGATCGAGCAGGGCACGCATCGCTTCTGCCAGTTCGACACGGGGCGTTGCGACGGCATCGCCGATTTCACCATCGTCTGGCGCCAGCTGGACGGCGGCTGGCAGATCACGCGCGTCCTGAGCTACGGGCACCAGCCCAACCGCTGATGCGTCGCCAATGCGTGGGGGCCGGTGCTATCGCCGCCCCGACGCCGTCGGTCCGGGTGACTTCCCGCACTGCGGGCGCCGCGGGCCGCCGCGCCAGGGTGGATCCTGCGCCCGGCCCGGGACGCACTCCAAGGGGAAGACCAGGGTCCAGACCGTCCTGCAAGCCGCCCTCGTCCTGTCCGGCCTGGTGCTGTGCGCCCTCGGCACGATGCGCGGACAGACCGCGCTGATCGTCATCGGCGGCGCGTTCCTCGTCATGGGCGTCGCGGCCTGGCAGCGCGCGTCTGGTCCGGCGCGCGGCGAACACCCGCGACGACTGAAGACAACGCAGCGGCCGAGCAGAGCGACAGGGTCGGCGGCGGCCTGCGCCGCGCACCTCAGCGTTGCGCGGCGAACGTGACCACTGCGCCCCGTGCGGGCATCTCATCCCGCCGTGTCCCGGCCGCCGGGCCGGCCGCCGACCAGCGCTCCGATCCCGCACGCGAAGGGTCGCGGTAGCGACCGCTCAGCTCGAACGCGTCGAAATGGAACGGCAGGCCTTCGCTGGCGTGTTCGTCGGCCGCGTCGGTGATGGCGAAATGCAGTTGCGGGGCCGAGGCGCCGCCACTGAAGCCGACCTCGGCGATCTTGTCGCCGCGGGCGACGCGGTCGCCCTTCGCAACGACGATGCTCCCCGGCCGCAGGTGGGCGAAATGGGCGAACCGGCCGTCGCCCAGATCCAAGACCACGGTG
>JAUIJO010000199.1 GCA_030431185.1 Gammaproteobacteria bacterium
TCAGGCGGCGCGCGCCTTCAGCGCGGCGACGGCCGGCAACTCCTTGCCTTCCAGGAACTCGAGGAACGCACCGCCGCCGGTGGAGATGTAGCCGACGTCATCGGCGATGGCGTACTTGTCGACCGCCGCGAGCGTGTCGCCGCCGCCGGCGATCGAGAACGCCGGGCTCGCCGCGATGGCCCGCGCCATCGCCTCCGTGCCGTGGCCGAAGGCGTCGAACTCGAACACGCCCACCGGGCCGTTCCAGACCACCGTGCCCGCCTTCGCGATGAGTGCGGCGTACGCCTTCGCGGTGGCCGGCCCGATGTCGAGGATCATGTCGTCGGCACCGACCGCATCGACCGCCTTGACGGTGGCCGGGGCATCGGCGGCGAACGCCGGCGCGACCACCACGTCGACCGGCAGCGGGATGTCCGCGCCGCGGGCGCGGGCGTCGGCCATGATCTTCTTCGCGGTGTCGACCAGGTCCATCTCCACCAGCGACTTGCCCACGCCGTGTCCCATCGCCGCGACGAACGTGTTGGCGATCCCGCCCCCGACGATCAACTGGTCGACCTTGGACACGAGCGAGCCCAGCAGCTCGAGCTTGGTGCTGACCTTCGAGCCGGCGACGATCGCGAGCAGCGGACGGGCGGGCTTGTCGAGTGCCTTGCCGAGCGCATCGAGCTCGGCCATCAGCAGGGGGCCGCCCGCGGCCACCTTCGCGTGGCGGATGACGCCGTGCGTGGACGCCTGCGCGCGGTGGGCGGTGCCGAAGGCATCCATGACGAACACGTCGCACAGCGCGGCATATTGCTTCGACAGCGCCTCGTCGTCGGCCTTCTCGCCGACATTCATGCGGCAATTCTCGAGCAGGACCAGCTGGCCCGGCGCCACGTCGACGCCGCCCACCCAGTCGCGCACCAGCGGCACGTCCATGCCGAGCAGCTCCGACAGTCGCGCGGCGACCGGCGCCAGCGAATCGGCCTCGCTCCATTCGCCCTCGGTCGGGCGGCCGCGGTGCGAGGTCACCATGACCGCGGCGCCCTTCTCCAGCGCCAGCCTGATGGTCGGCAAGGCGGCGGTGATGCGCTGCCCGGACGTGATCCGGCCGTCGGCGATGGGCACGTTGAGGTCTTCGCGGATCAGCACGCGCTTGCCGGCGAGGTCGAGGTCGGTCATGCGGAGGATGGACATGGGACAGGATTCCGTGTGTCGAAGGGACGGTCGCGCGACCCGGGGCGGCGACCGCAGGGAGCGCCATTGTCCGGCTCCCGGCCGGTACGGGCAAATGCGCTCGCAGGGGTCTTTCAGGACTTGCCCACAACATCTGGTGTTGACTGGACGAAAAATCAGGTTATGTTGTGGCCGTCGGTGCCGCACTGCCTTGCAGGCGCGGCTTAATAGGGAAGTCCGGTGCGGCATGCCATCACAGGCGGCCAAGGCCGGCGCTGCCCCGCAGCGGTAGTGGAAACGAACTCCGTCATGGCACTGGGGCACGGCCCCGGGAAGCGACGGACAGTAGGCAGGAGCCGGTCATCCGGTCCCGCGTCCAGAGCCCGAAGACCTGCCGACAGCCGCGCGATGCACACCGCGCGGTGACCGGCCAGGGAGTCTCCGGGGGGAGACGGTCGGTGTCGCGGCGGGCATCCGGCATCGGATGTCCGCTGGAAGGCCGGTCCGGCCCTTCGCGCCCGTCTCGGGCTGCGCGACACCCCGCCTCCATCCTGCAGGTTCCGCGCCCACGGGGGCGTGGCTGGGCCGACGCGGTCGCGTCGCACCAGCCCCTCCCGTGCATCGATCCCGAGGGAGGGTCGGTGACCCGTGCGCCCCGCACTGGAGCTTTGCCATGACCACCGACAGTCCCCTCCTCGTCGACGCCGACGCGCCAACGATCCCGCGCGACACCCCGCCCTCCCTGGCCAGCGTCGTCCCCGCGGCCACCGTCGCGCCGTCCGGCGCGGGTTTCAGCCTCACCCCGCCCGCCAGCGCGCTCAGCATGAGCGTCACCAAGCGCAACGGCAGGCGCGAGCCGGTGGACCTCAACAAGATCGTGCGGGCGATCACCCGTTGCAGCGGCGACCTGTACGCGATCGACCCGATGCGCGTCGCCACCCGCACGATCTCCGGGCTCTACGATGGCGCGACCACGCGCGAGCTGGACGAGCTGTCGATCCGCACTGCCGCCCTGCTGACCGCCGAGGAACCGGAGTACGGCCGCCTGGCGGCACGCCTGCTGGCGGCGGTGATCCAGAAGGAAGTGGCCGCGATCGACATCAACGCCTTCTCCCAGTCCGTGCAGCGCGGCCATGAGCTGGGCATCGTCAACGACCGCCTGCTCGGGTTCGTGCAGGCGAACGCTCGCAAGCTGAACGACGCGATCGACGACAGCCTCGACCGGCGGTTCGATTACTTCGGGCTCCGCACCCTCTACGACCGCTACCTGTTGCGCCACCCGACCGCGCGCACCGTGATCGAGACGCCCCAGCAGTTCTTCCTGCGCGTCGCCTGCGCGCTGAGCGAGGACGTCGGCGACGCGCTGGCCTTGTACCGCCGGATGGCGCAGCTGGACTACGTGCCCTCCTCGCCCACCCTCTTCAACGCGGGCACCACGCACGAGCAGCTGTCGAGCTGCTTCCTGCTCGACTCGCCCGAGGATTCCCTCGAGGGCATCTACAAGCGCTACATGGACGTGGCCAAGCTGAGCAAGTTCAGCGGCGGCATCGGCCTGTCCTATAGCCGCATCCGCTCGCACGGATCGCTGATCCGGAGCACGAACGGCCTGAGCAACGGCATCGTGCCATGGCTCAAGACGCTCGACGCCTCCGTGGCGGCGGTAAACCAGGGCGGCAAGCGCAAGGGCGCGGCCTGCGTCTACCTGGAACCCTGGCACGCCGACGTGGAAGCGTTCCTGGAGCTCCGCGACAACACCGGCGACGAGGCCCGCCGCACGCACAACCTCAACCTCGCCAACTGGATCCCCGACGAGTTCATGCGTCGCGTGGAGTCGGACGCCCCGTGGTCGCTGTTCGATCCGCACAAGGTGCCGCAGTTGACCGACCTGTGGGGCGAGGCGTTCGACACCGCCTACCGCGCCGCCGAGGCGGCCGGACTCGCCCACAAGCAGGTCCAGGCGCGCGAGCTTTACACGCGCATGCTGCGCACGCTCGCGCAGACCGGCAACGGCTGGATGAACTTCAAGGACAAGTCCAACCGCGCCTGCAACCAGACCGCGCGCGAAGGCAACGTGGTGCACCTGTCCAACCTGTGCACGGAGATCCTGGAGGTCACCTCGCAGGACGAGACCGCGGTCTGCAACCTCGGCTCGATCAACCTGTCGCACCACGTCGAGCTCTTCGAGGAAGGACCGGTGCATGGCCAGGCGGGGCGCTTCGATTTCGACAGGCTGGCCGAGACCGTGCGCTTGGCCGTGCGCCAGCTCGACCGCGTGATCGACCTGAATTTCTATCCCATCGAAACCGCGCGCCGGGCCAACCTCAAGTGGCGGCCGGTGGGCCTGGGCACGATGGGCCTGCAGGATGTGTTCTTCAAGCTGCGCCTGCCCTTCGACTCCGGGCCGGCGCGGAAGCTGTCGCGGGACATCGCCGAGGCGATCTATTTCCATGCACTGTCGGCCTCGAACGAGCTGGCGATCGAACGCGGCCGCCATCCCGGCTTCGACGACACCCGCGCCGCGCGGGGCGAACTGCAGTTCGAAGCGTGGGGCGTCGCGCCCTCCGAAGCGCTGGACTGGGACGGGCTGCGCGCGCGCATCCGCGAACACGGCCTGCGCAATTCGCTCCTGATCGCGATCGCCCCCACCGCGACCATCGCGTCCATCGCCGGCTGCTACGAGTGCATCGAGCCGCAGGTCTCCAACCTGTTCAAGCGCGAGACCCTGTCGGGCGACTTCATCGTGGTGAACCGCTACCTGGTCGAGGAGCTGAAGGCGCTCGGCCACTGGACGCCCGAGCTTCGCGACCGCATCAAGATGGCCGAGGGCTCGATCCAGGGCATCGACGAGATCCCGGAAACACTGCGCCAGGTCTACCGCACCGCCTGGGAGCTGCCGATGCGCTCGCTGATCGACATGGCCGCCGACCGCGGCGCCTTCATCGACCAGAGCCAATCGCTGAACCTGTTCATCGAGAGCCCGAACATCGGACAGCTGTCCTCGATGTACATGTACGCCTGGAAGAAGGGACTCAAGACGACCTATTACCTGCGTTCGCGTCCCGCGACCCGGATCGCCAAGTCGACGGTCGGCGCGGTCGCGCCGGCCGCGGCGGTGAGCTGCTCGCTGGAGAATCCCGAATCCTGCGAGGCCTGCCAGTGAACGCCTCCAGCCACCTGCTCGATCCGGGCTTCGACCTGACCCTGCGGCCGATGCGCTACCCGCGCTTCTACGAGATGTACCGCGACGCGATCCGCAACACCTGGACCGTGGAGGAAGTCGACTTCTCGCTCGACGTCAACGACCTGCGGCACAAGTTCGGTCCCGCCGAACGCCACCTGGTCGAACGGCTGGTGGCATTCTTCGCCACCGGGGACTCGATCGTCGCCAACAACCTGGTGCTCAACCTGTACCAGCACATCAATGCGCCCGAAGCGCGGATGTACCTGTCGCGCCAGTTGTACGAGGAAGCGCTGCACGTGCAGTTCTACCTCACGCTGCTCGACACCTACCTGCCGGACCCGGTCGCGCGCGCGAAGGCCTTCGCGGCGGTCGAGAACATCCCGTCCATCCGCGCCAAGGCGGACTTCTGCTTCCGCTGGATGGACTCGATCCAGGACCTGCGGCGGATCGAGACGCTCGACCAGCGCCGGCGCTTCCTGCTGAACCTGGTCTGCTTCGCCTGCTGCATCGAAGGCCTGTTCTTCTTCGCCGCCTTCGCCTACGTGTACTACCTGCGCTCGCGCGGCCTGCTGCACGGGCTGGCCTCGGGCACCAACTGGGTGTTCCGCGACGAGAGTTGCCACATGGCGTTCGCGTTCGAGGTCATCGACACCGTCCGCAAGGAAGAGCCGGGCCTGTTCGACACCGAACTGCAACAGCAGGTGGTCACCATGCTCGAAGAAGCGGTCGACTGCGAGATGCGCTTCGCCGAGGACGTCCTGTCCGGCGGCGTGGTCGGGCTGTCGACCCGGGACATGCGGCAATACCTGGAGTATTGCGCCGACCAGCGCCTGGCCCAGCTCGGCATGCCCCGGCACTTCGGCGCGAGCAACCCGTTCGGCTTCATGGACCTGCAGGACGTGCAGGAAGTGACCAACTTCTTCGAGCGCCGCGTGTCGGCGTACCAGGTCGGCGTCAGCGGAGAGGTGGCCTTCGACGCGAGTTTCTGACGTAATGAAGGACGCCGGTGCCACATTGACGTGGGCCGGCCGGCGGCAGGATGCCGTCCGGGGGCTGGATGCCCACTGCATGGATGCCCATGACGACACGGCCGTCGTCATCAGCGGCAGGACGCCACCAAGGAAACGGAACATCCCCTGTTCCAATGGCTCGACTGGCGGCACGGATG
>JAUIJO010000200.1 GCA_030431185.1 Gammaproteobacteria bacterium
CCGATTCCGGGATCGCCTGGATGTCGGTGAGCACGCGCACCGCGTTCTGCGCCCGCTCGTCTTCCTGCGGCCCGGCAACGGCGGTCGCCGCGACGCCCAGCCACAACGCGGAGGCGAGCAGGACGGGGGACAAGCGGGACATCACTCTCATGGCGGACTCCGGGATGGCGGCGCGCCAACGGCACGCGCGGGAAGGGCAGTGTTCGATTGTGGTGCAGGCTAGCGCTGGCGGAATGAATCGGCACGAAACCGGTCCCGGCGGCCCACGCGCGGCCGCTGTTCCATGGCATCGGCGCCGCCGTGTCATCCTATGCCGATGACCGATACCGCGTCCCCCACCGCATCGCCCCTGGGGCTGTCCGAGACCGCCCTGGTGGTGGTCAACCTGGGCACACCCGATGCCGCCACGCCCACAGCGGTGCGCCGCTACCTGGCCGAGTTCCTGCACGACCACCGGGTGGTCGACATGACCCGTTGGCTGTGGTGCCCGCTGCTGCACTTCGTGATCCTCCCGCTGCGCGCGCGCCCGGTCGCGGCCAAGTACGCCAGCATCTGGGTGGACGGCCCCAACGGCGGATCGCCGCTCGCGGTACATACGCGCCGGCTGGCGCGGGCCTTGCAGTCGGAACTGCCGGCGATGCGCGTGGTCGACGCGATGCGCTACGGCCAGCCCTCGCTGGCCGACACGCTCGACAGGTTGCGCAGCGAGGGCGTCCGCCGCTTCGTGGTGCTGCCGCTCTACCCGCAGTACTCGACGTCCACCACGGCATCGGTCGCCGACGCCCTCGACGCCTTCCGGACCCGGGCCCCCGACTGCGACCTGAGGATGGTGGAGGACTACCACCTCGACCCGGGCTGGGTCGACGCGGTCGCCGCGTCGATCCGCGCGCACCGCGGGCGCCATGGCGACGGCGATCACCTGCTGATGTCGTTCCACGGCCTGCCACAGCGCTTCGTCGATCGCGGCGACCCCTACCAGGCGCAGTGCGAGGCCAGCGCCCGGGCCATCGCCGGGGCGCTGGGCCTGGCGGACGACGCCTGGACCCTGGCCTACCAGTCCCGCTTCGGACGCGAGCAGTGGCTGTCACCGTCGACGGAGGACACGCTCAAGGCCTTGGCGGCGCGCGGCCTCAAGCAGGTCGACGTGGTCGCCCCCGGCTTCGCGGTGGACTGCATCGAAACGCTCGAGGAGATCGCGATGATGCTCGCCGAGGGCTTCGCCGCGCAGGGCGGGCGCCTGCGTTACATCCCCTGCCTCAACGACAGCCCGGCGCATGCCCGGGCGCTCGCCGCGAGGGTGCGCGCGCCCGCGCCGGCCACGCCCGCATGAGCCGCCCCGACCTGGAGGAGATCGCCCTCGATACGCCCTTGGGGCGCATGGCCGGCCTGCGCCGCGCCGGCCGGCGCGCCGACGCCCCGCGGGTGCTTGCGCTGCACGGCTGGCTCGACAACGCCGCGAGCTTCGTTCCGCTTGCACCGCTGCTGCCGGACCTGGAGCTCGTCGCGCTCGACCTCCCCGGCCATGGGCTCAGCGCGCATCTCGCCGCGGGGGCGGACTACTCGTTCTCCGGCGCGGTGAACGCGGTGCTGGACGCCGCCGATGCATTGGGCTGGGAGCGCTTCGCCCTGCTCGGCCACTCGATGGGCGGCGGCATCGCCAGCCTGCTGGCCGCGGCGTGCCCGGAGCGCGTGGAGCGCCTGGTCGCGATCGAAGCCCTGGGCGCGCTGGCCGAAGCGCCCGAGCGCACCGCCGAGCGCATGCGGGACGCCATCGCCGCCTCGCGCGCGCTGCGCGGCAAGTCGCTGCGGGTGTTTCCCGACCTCGACATGGCGATACGCGCACGCATGACCGCAGGCGCCCGGGTCGGCAGCCGCCTGGCCGAACCCGCGGCGCGGCTGCTGGTCGAACGCGGCAGCCGCGTCGTCGATGGCGGCCATGTCTGGTCCAGCGACCCGCGCCTGACCCTGCCGACGTTCCTGCGACCGACGCAGGCGCAGATCAACGACCTGGTGGCGGGCATTGCCTGCCCCACCCGGGTGATCTTCGCCGACCCGGCGCAGCCTTACCTGCCGGACGCGCTGCGCCGCGAGCGGGCGGCCCTGTTGCCGCAGGGCGAGCTGGTGGTCATGGAAGGCGGCCACCACCTGCACATGGAGCAACCCGACGAAGTCGCGGCGGTGATCGGCGACTTCTTCACGCGATAGGTGACTGCGCGGGGCCGGTGGGTCACGCGGCACCCGGTTCCGGCGCGGGCCGTCGGCGCGCGCGCGCCTGCGTGAACAGGTGCGAACGCTGGGTCCAGCATGCCCCCGTCTGCCGGGCCAGAAACGGCCCCCGGCCGCACCGCTTACTGGCGCTCGCGGAACTGCAGGCCGATCTGCACCTCTCCGTCCTCGTCCCCGTTCACCGACACCACGGCATTCCGCTCACCCTTCTCGAAGGCCAGCATCGCGTTGCGCGCGTCGTTCTGCATCGCCATGGTCTCGGTCCAGCCCTTGGCCTGCATGGCCGCGCGGGCCTCGTTGAAGAATTGCGTGGCCTCGCCTCGCGTGCTAAGTGACAGCACCTGGGTGCCGGACACATCGAGCACGCTGCGGACCTTGTAGTCGCCGGGCAGGTAGACGTCGTCCGGAAAGCCGTCCGGCAACGGCAGGCTCTCGCCGCTGGCCACGGTGACGTCGCCCTCGTCGGTCTTGAAGGTCGTCTTCTCGCCGTCGCGCGAGACCGCCACGTCCTTGCCTGCGGCGGCGCTGAGCGCGGCGGACGCCATGCGCTCCTCGGCGGATTTCTGGCAGGAGCACAGCAGCACGGCCAGCAGCATGGCGGCCGGCACGAGGGGGGCTTGGTCCAGGGCAATGCGCATGCGGGACGTCCTTGCGTCACATCGGGGGATGGCCCCATGCATACAGGGGAGCTCATTCCCTGTCTACGTAATCCGCCGCTGCGGGGGGACAGGGGGGCATCCGCCGGGGGGGCTCACGCCCCGAGCAGGGCCCGCATCATCGCCTTGAGCCGCCGCCCTTCGGCATTGAAGTAGTCGCGCTCGGCACGCCATCGCGGCGAGCGGGCTTCGACCTCGGCCCAGTAGGCACGCGAGTGGTCGGCGTGGATCAGGTGGCAGAGCTCGTGCACCAGCACGTACTCGAACGCCGTGGGACGCGCCAGCACCAGGCCCAGGTCGAGCGCCATGCTGCCGTCCGGCGCCAGCGACCCCCACTGCGAGCTCATCACCTTGTAGCGGATCCGCCGGGGCGCACGCGGCAGTCCCGCCAGGTAGCGCGGCAACCAGCGCCCGACGTCGGCGCGCGCACGCGCCTCGTAGAAATCGCGCAGGGCGCGGCGCAAGGCCTCGGGACCGGCGCGACCGGACACGCCGAAGCGCAACAGCGGCGCCCCTTCCCCGCCGGCCTGTGCGAGATGGGTGAAGCGCGCCGCCTGCCATTCCACCGGCACGCGTTCGCCCGCGAGCGGCAGCCAGGTGCTGGCGCCGGGCTGGAGGTCGGGCAGGGCGTCGATCGTGAAACGCGCGACCTGCTCGCCGAGCCAGTCGCGGTGCTCGTCGAGGAACTGCGCGGCGACGCGGTCGGACGTCCGCGGCGGCAAGGTCAAGCGTGCGCCGCGTTCGTCGACGGACAGGCGCAGGCGCCGTGCACGCGGATTGCGCACGCGCAACAGCGCGATCCGGCGCCCGTCGGGCAACTCGAACTCGGTGGCCTCGCGCTCGACGCGCGCATCGGGACGCGACGCAGGCGCGAGCAGTCGGAAGGGAGGTGTCATCGACGGGGGGAGATCATCTGCGACAGGGGGATTGCCGGCGCGGTGCGCCGCCGCCCATCCGTGGGATGCATGCATCATACCGCCATGCGGCGCGCGCCCGGATGTCAGGCCGATGACGCAGCGGTCAGGATTCGACCTTGCTGAGCTTCAATGCCGCTTCCAGCACGGTGAACAAGCGCTTGACCTCGCCGCTCATCAGCGCGAAACGCGCGTCGAGCTCGGCCCGCATGTCGTCGGTGTCGGTGGACTCCAGCTCGTCGACCGCGCCTTCGAGCAGCTTGAACTTGCGGATCACCAGGTCCTCGCCGAGCACGAAGCTGACATGGTCGTCGAGGTTCAACGCCAGCCGGGTGACCTGCTTGCCCGACTCCAGGTGCTTGGCGATCTCGTCGCTCTGCAGCTCCATGCGCTGCACCTTGACCACGGCGCCATCGTCGATGGGATCGCGCAGCTCGCATTCGTCGCCCAGCGACAGCCCGTCCGGCAGCGGCTCGCCGGCGACCCAGCCGGTCAGGATGGTGCGCGGCGCCACTTCCGCGTTCAACGGCAGCGCGGGGAAACTGCCCAGCGCGCGGCGGATCTCGCTGACCACGTTCTCGGCGGTCTTGCGGCTGGAGGTATCGACCACCACGATGCCGTGGCCGCGATCGATCAGCGCGTCGGTGCGGCTGGGCTTGATGAAGGCGCGCGGCAGCAGGTCGGTGATGAGCTCGTCCTTGATCCGCTTGCGGGTGCGCCCCCCGGGCTTGCGCCCTTCCTTCTGCTCGATCTCGGCCAGCTTCCTGGCCAGCATGTCGTTGACCACGCTGCCCGGCAGCAGGCGGTCCTCGCCTCCCATCGTCAGCCACATCGCATCGTGCAGGGTATGCGACAGCGCTTCGGCATCACGACCGAACGGCGATATGAAGCCGCGACTGGACAGTTCCAGCGGGCCGACCGGCTTGAGCTGGCACTCATCGAGACCGCTGTCGAGGTCGTCGAACTTCTGCGAAGCGGGGAAGCGGAACAGGGTCAGGTTTCGAAAGAACATTCAGATTCCGGAAATGGGGATTGGGGAATGGGGAAAAGCAGGACCGTCTGGCCTGCATGACCCGCGCACTACGGCATCACGCGCCCACGACGGACCCTGGAATCTCGTCGGACTGCCTGGGGTCGGCGATCGGTGTTTCCGAGTCGGTCTTCACGCCCAGGGCAAGGAAGTCGAACAGTTTCGGGTCGCTCAGTTGCGAGGGGCGGATGTCGCCGAGCGCGCGCGCGATGGTCTCGATCCGACCGGGGGCCTCGCGCTCCCATTCGTCCATCATGCGCTGGACCTGCTTGCGCTGCAGGTTCTCCTGCGAGCCGCACAGGTTGCAGGGAATGATCGGGAACTGCTTCAGCGAGGCGTACCTGGCGATGTCGTCTTCGCGCACGTAGGCCAGCGGACGGATCACCACGTGCTTGCCGTTGTCGCTCAGCAGCTTCGGCGGCATGCCCGAGAGCTTGGCGTGGAAGAACAGGTTGAGGAAGAAGGTCGCCACCAGGTCGTCCCGGTGGTGGCCCAGCGCGATCTTGGTGAAGCCCTGTTCCTCGGCATGGGTGTAGAGCGCCCCCCGACGCAGCCGCGAACACAGCGAGCACATCGTCTTGCCTTCCGGCACCACGCGGGTGACCACCGAGTAGGTGTCCTGCTCGAGG
>JAUIJO010000201.1 GCA_030431185.1 Gammaproteobacteria bacterium
CGTGCCCCTGGCGCTGATGCGTTCCTGCGACGAGGGCGGGGTCTACTTCGACCCGATGGACACGACCTACTTCTCGAGCCGGGAGACCATCGTCGCCACGAGGCCGGGGGGCATGCCGGTATGGCGCGACAAGATCTTCGCGCTGATGCACCGCAATGCCGCGCCGGCCACGGGCTACTTCCACATCCCGGGCAACCGCCTGGTCGAGCTGGGCGCCCAGGTCGAGATCTGAGCGTCCGCCCGGCGCCGGGGGCGTCGGTGGGTGGCGCGCTCAGGCCAGGGCGGCGAAACGCTCCACGCGGTCGGTCGGGCCCGAGATGACCAGGATGTCGCCGGTCTCGACGATCGTCTGCGCCCTGGCGTAGATGAAGTCGTGACGGCCGCGCTTGATCCCCACCACCGTCACGCCGTGCCGGCTGCGCACGGCGGATTCGCTCAGGGTCTTGTCGAGCGTCTCGGCCGGCGCCCCGGTCTTCGCGATCGCGAAACCGTCGTCGAACTCGATGAAGTCGATCATCTTGCCGGTGACCAGGTGGGCGACCCGCTTGCCCATGGCGGACTCCGGGTGGACCACGTGGTGCGCGCCGGTACGCTCGAGGATGCGGCCATGCCGGTCGCCGGTGGCCTTGGCCCAGATGTCGACCACGCCGACCTCCTCGAGCGCGAGCACGGTCAGCACGCTGGCTTCGATGTCTTCGCCGATGCCGACCACCGCGTGGCCCATCTTGCCGACCCCGAGCTGCCGCAGCACCTCGCTGTCGGTGGCGTCGGCCTGGACCACGTGGGTGAGATGGTCGGTCCAGCGCTGGACCACCTCCGGGTCTTCGTCGATGCCCAGCACCTCGTGGCCGACCTGCATCAATGAACGCGCGACGGCACCGCCGAACCGGCCCAGGCCGATGATCGCGACGCTGTCGGAGGGGAAGGGGGATTTCCTGCTAGCCAACGATGGGGCGCTCCTCTGGATAACGATAGGACAGGTGGTGGCTGCGCAATGCAAGCGCGGTCGCGACCGTGATCGTGCCCACGCGACCCACGTACATCAGGACGATCAGGATGCCCTGGCCGGCGGGGGGCAGGCTGCCGGTGATGCCGGTCGACAGGCCCACCGTGGCGAACGCGGAGATCACCTCGAACATCAGGATGTTCAAGGGCTGGTCCGTCACGCTCTCCAGCGCGAGCGTCGCGATGGCCAGCACGGTGAGGCCGAGCAGCACCACCGAAAGCGCCTGGCGCTGGGTCTCCGGGGACATGCGCCGGCGGAACGCGGTGGTGTCGCGGCTGCCGCGGACCTCGGCCCACACGACGAATCCAAGCAACAGGAAGGTGGTGACCTTGATGCCGCCGGCGGTACCGGCGCTGCCGCCGCCGATGAACATCAGCACGTAGTGGACCGCGAGCGTCTCCTGCTGCATCGCGCCGACGTCGACCACGTTGAAGCCGGCGGTGCGCGCACTGACCGAATGGAACGCCGCCGCCAGCAGCTTGCCGCCGGTGCCGAGCCCGGCGAGGGTGAAGTGCCATTCGTAGACGACGATCATCAGCATGCCGCCGGCGAACAGGATCGCCGTGCCGAGCAGGGTGATCTTGGTGTGCACCGACCAGCGCCCCCACCGCAGCGGCTGGCGGCGCAGCTCCTGCAGCACCGGGAAGCCGAGCCCGCCCAGAACGATCGCGCCCATCACCGGCAGCAGCACCACCGGATCGGTGGCGAAGCGGGTCAGGCTGTCGGACCAGGTCGAGAATCCGGCGTTGTTGAAGGCCGATATGGAATGGAACAGGCCATGCCAGGCCGCGCTGCCCCACGGCTCGCCATAGCCGAAGTGCAGGCGCGCGGCCAGGACGGCGGCCAGGCTGGCCTCGACCGCCACGGTCAGCAGCACCACCAGGCGGAGCAGCTCGGTGACGTTGCCCAGGCCGACGCTGCGGGTTTCCGCCTGCGCCATCAGCCGCGTCCCCAGCCGAAGCCGGCCGGCCACCAGGAGGCTGAGGAGGGTGGCGCCGGTCATCATGCCGAAGCCGCCCAGCTGGAACAGCGCCATGATCACCACCTGGCCGAACGTGGACCAGTGGGTGGGGGTGTCCACCACGGCCAGGCCGGTGACGCAGACGGCGGACGTGGCGGTGAACAACGCGGTCAGCCCATCGGCCGCGACGCCGTCGGCGAGCGAGACCGGCAGCATCAGCAGGGCCGTCCCCACCATGATCGCGCCGAAGAAGGCCAGCGGGATCACCCGTGCCGGGTGGCGGAAACCGTGTCGCAGCACTGCGGGAGGTCCTGTGCGGGCCCGGGAGGGGCGCGATGAGTGGCGGATTCTGCCATGCGGCCGCGTGAAGGGTGCGCGTCGAGCGGCTCCCATGCGACCATGCGCCGATGACAGAAGATCGCATCATCGCCGCCGACGCCACGCGCGAGGACGACGCCCTCGAGGCGTCGATCCGGCCCAAGCGCCTGGACGAGTACCTGGGCCAGCAGCCGGTGCGGGAACAGATGAAGATCTACATCGAGGCGGCCAAGGGCCGTGGCGAGGCGCTCGACCACGTGCTGATCTTCGGGCCGCCCGGACTGGGCAAGACCACCCTCAGCCACGTCATCGCCAACGAGCTGGGCGTCAACCTGCGGGTGACCTCGGGCCCGGTGATCGAGAAGGCCGGCGACCTCGCCGCGCTGCTGACCAACCTGCAGCCGCACGACGTGCTGTTCGTCGACGAGATCCACCGGCTGTCGCCGGTGGTCGAGGAGGTGCTGTACCCGGCGATGGAGGACTTCCAGATCGACATCATGATCGGCGAGGGTCCGGCCGCGCGTTCGATCAAGCTCGACCTGCCTCCGTTCACCCTGATCGGCGCCACCACCCGCGCCGGCCTGTTGACCGCGCCCCTGCGCGATCGCTTCGGCATCGTCCAACGCCTGCAGTTCTACGACGCCGAGGAGCTCACCCGGATCGTGCGCCGTTCTGCCAGGATCCTGGGCATCGATTGCGTCGCCGAGGGCGCGTCGGAGATCGCCCGGCGCTCGCGTGGCACCCCGCGCATCGCCAACCGCCTGCTGCGCCGCGTCCGCGACTACGCCCAGGTCCGGGCCGGTGGCTCGATCAGCCGCGAGGTCGCCGACGCCGCGATGGCCATGCTCAAGGTCGACCCCCAGGGCTTCGACGAGCTGGACCGGCGCCTGCTGCTCACCATCATCGAGAACTTCGACGGCGGGCCGGTGGGCGTGGAGTCGCTGGCCGCGGCGCTCAGCGAGGAGCGCGGCACGCTGGAGGACGTCATCGAACCCTTCCTGATCCAGCAGGGGTTCCTGGTCCGCACCGCGCGCGGGCGCATGGCCACCAACAAGGCCTACCGGCACGTCGGCCTGAAGCCGGTCGGCAAGGATCCCGGCCTGTTCCCCGCCGATCCCGAGCCCGATCCGGCGGCGCCCTGAGTCGACAGTTCCGGGGCCGCGCCCCGGATTCGGTCACACTGGCGGCTCCCCATTCATGCCCTTAGCCAATGTTCAGCCTACCGATCAGGATTTACTGGGAAGATACCGACGCGGGTGGCGTGGTCTACCACGCGAACTACGTGGCGTACCTCGAACGCGCTCGGTCCGAATGGATGCGGACCCTCGGCCATGGCCAGGGGGCCCTGCGTGCCGGCGAGGACCTGGTCTTCGCGGTGCGCGCGATGGCGATGGACTTCCTCAAGCCGGCGCGGCTGGACGACGCGCTCGAGGTGTCCGTGGTGCTGCGGCAGTGCCGCAAGGCCAGCGCGGTGTTCGTACAGGAGGTCCGTCGCGGCGACGAGGTGCTGTTGACCGCGCAGGTGCGCGTCGCGGCGCTGGACGCCGCCGGGTTCCGGCCCCGGGCGATTCCGCAGGCCCTGTACGAGCAGCTCAAGTCACTTGAAGTCCCTTCGCCCTGACAAGCAATCGATTCACGCCCTGACGGGCACGGAGAAAAGAAGAATGATCCCATTGTCGAGTACCTTGCTGGCCACCGCCGTGGAACCCCTGCCCGCAGAAGCCATCGAGACCGCGGGCAACGCCGTCGGCGAGGCGGCCAGCGCCGCGGGAGCGGGAGGCGGGCTCGATGTCATCGACCTGATCCTGCATGCCAGCCTGCCCGTGCAGGCGGTGATGCTGGTGCTGGTGTTCGCCTCCATCGCGTCGTGGGTGATCATCTTCCGCAAGAAGCGCGTGCTGGATCGCGCCGACCGCGAGGCGGAGCAGTTCGAGGAGCGCTTCTGGTCGGGCACCGAGCTGACCAAGCTCTACGCGGGCGCCACCGAGCGCAGCCGGGCGATCGGCGGCATGGAGTCGATCTTCGAGGCCGGCTTCCGCGAATACGGCCGCCAGCGCCAGCGGCGCGGCATCGACAGCCGGACCCAGCTGGAGGGCGCGCAGCGCGGCATGCGCGTCGCCGCCTCGCGTGAACTGGACGGGCTGGAGCAGAACCTCGAGTTCCTCGCCAACGTCGGTTCGATCTCGCCCTACATCGGCCTGTTCGGCACGGTCTGGGGCATCATGATTTCGTTCCACGGCCTGGCCAACATGAAGGAGGCGACCATCGCCACCGTCGCGCCGGGCATCTCCGAGGCCCTGATCGCCACCGCGATGGGCCTGTTCGCCGCGATCCCGGCGGTGTGGGCCTACAACCGCTATGCGACCAAGGTCGAGCGCATCGCCGGCCGTTACGACGCTTTCGCCGAGGAATTCTCCTCGATCCTCGAGCGCCAGGCCCAGGACTGACCCCGCTCCCTGCCTTCGGGCGTTGGATCCCACGAACACGAGAGGACCGCCATGTCCGGCATCGCCGCGCGACGCAAGCGCAAACGCAAGCTCAAGGCCGAGATCAACGTCGTGCCCTACATCGACGTGATGCTGGTGCTGTTGATCATCTTCATGGTCACCGCGCCGCTGTTGAACCTCGGCGTCGAGATCGAGCTGCCGAAGTCGAACGCCAAGTCGATGCAGGAGAAGAAGGACCCCATCGTCGTCACCGTCGACCGCGAGGGGAATTATTTCCTGGTGCTCGAGCCCGGCAGCAACGAAGCCGTGAGTGCCGAGACCCTGGTGGCCAAGATGCGCGCCATCGTCAGCCAGAACCCGGACGTGCCGGTGTTCGTCGCCGGTGACGGCTCGGCGAGCTACCAGCAGGTGTTCGATGCGATGGTCCTGCTCCAGAACGCGGACGTCGAACGCGTCGGCCTGATGAGCTCGCAGAGGGACGAGCCCTGATGCGGGAAACCCGTGCCGACACGACGCTGGCCGTGGTATTCGCGGTCGGGCTGCATGTGCTCCTGCTGCTGCTCATGGTCGCCGGCCTCTGGTGGGACCGTGACGACACGCAGGTGCAGGCCATGGGGTCGCCGATTTCCGCGGAACTGGTGGACGCCAATGCGCTTTCGTCGGAGATGCAGCGCACGCTCGCCAACCGGCCCGATCCGGTGGAGCCGCT